>NZ_JAKEUW010000120.1:0-3503 GCF_022398115.1 Vibrio sp. Isolate22
TTCGCTAACTCAATGGAAAACTGACTCTGGCTACCACGACCGTTCAATCTCTGAGACGGCAATGTCCCGATTCGCTAACTCAATGGAAAACTGACTCTGGCTACCACGACCGTTCAATCTCTGAGACGGCAATGTCCCGATATAAAGGACTGACTAGCGGCACATTGAGCTTGAGATGTTATAACGCTCAAGTTGGTGAGGCGTTAGCAAACGTCAAAGCAATGAACAAAGTTCTAGGACTAGGTATGCCTATTAGAAACTAACAGGTAAGTTCCGTAGGATAGATACGTCCTTTAGCTGATTTGATCAACAACGCCCTTTTACATTGCCATGCTTCAACGGCTGAGTCGTCAATCCAAAACGTTACTGAGCCTCGCTTGCACAAGGCTTCATTATACTCACTCCAGTTCGCTATCTTCTTCTTCGACTTACCCATAACAACACCATGCTTCTACTACATGGGATCAGATCGCAGGACTGAGAAAAGGTTCCAACTGATTTAGTCAACAACGCCCAAGACAAGTAGTCGGCTGCTCGATGGATACCAGAATGACTGCTACGCTGGTCTGTGATGCGCTATCAATGGCCTTGTTCCGTCGCGGATTCCCTGAGCAAGTAATCGTTCACAGTGATCGAGGTAGCCAGTATTGCTCAAAAGACTATCGAGACCTCATAACCGCTTATAATCTAAATCAAAGTATGAGTAGAAAAGGAAACTGCTGGGACAACGCTTGTGTTGAGAGCTTCTTCCATTCAATGAAAGTTGAAGCGATCCAATATGAGCCGATCATGACGCGAGATGAGATGCGCCAAGCGATCTTCGAATACATAGAGGTTGATTATAATCGGACGAGAAGGCACAGTGCTCTTGGGTATCCCAGTTAACTTTGAACAACAAAATGTCGCTTAGTGAAGTGTCCAGTCTGGCTGGAGCAGATCACTTAAATAAGTGTCGAACTTCAGAGAGTTGAATTTTTCTCGTTTTCGTTTTCTGACTCCCAAATCTGTTTCTTACGATAAACAGTGGAAGGACTAAGTTCTAATAATATAGCAGCATTAAGCACGTTTCCGTCACAGTATTTTATAGCATGCTGAATAGTTTCACGTTCTACTTGCCACATAGGGCGAACATTAGCATTTGGAGTACTTAATGGTGGTGTGTAAGGTGCATTGATTTTATCTTGATGGATTTTGTTGAATTCTTTTTTGTTTCTGGGGCAATATTCATCGGTGGTTGTTAACGGAGTTACACCTAACTCTTTGTTTTTAAGTGTTAACTTTGAATTTAAAGCATCTATTGTATTAATCGAAGGAGGTAACATCTCCTTTTTTATACATGCTTTATTATTCATTATTACAATATTTCGAATGACGTTTTGTAGTTGACGCACGTTTCCCGGCCAATTATAGCGCTTGAGAATACTTTGTGTTTCTACATCTATAGAACTAAATTTCTTATTATCTTCTTTTGCATAGAGTTTAAGGAAATAGTTGGCCAAAATAACTATATCATCATCACGGTCTCTTAACGGTGGCATTTCGATAGGCACAACATGCACACGATAATAAAGGTCTTCACGGAATCGTCCTTCTTCAACCTCTAAAAGTGGGTCACGGTTGGTTGCACAGATGATTCTGACGTCGACTTTGATTTCTCTGTTGCCACCTAGTGGGGTAAAGGTCCCCGTTTGCAGGAATCGAAGCAGTTTCTTTTGCATCTCGAGTTCCATTTCACAAAGCTCATCGAGAAACAGTGTACCACCGTCGGCTTGCAACGCAGCGCCTTTACGATCGGTTGTAGCACCAGTGAAAGCACCTTTTACATGACCAAATATTTCACTTTCCATCAAATCGCGTGGAATGGCGCCACAATTGATGGCTACAAATGGTTTATTGCAGCGCTGACTTTCTTGGTGAATTGCTTCAGCACATACTTCCTTACCAGTGCCACTTTCTCCGTTGATAAATACACTTGCATTGGTCGGAGCAACTGAGTCGATGATTTTATAGACGGCTTGCATCGGTAAACAAGAACCGATGAAGCTATGGTAACGGTCACGATCGAATTTGCTTTGAATATTGTCGACTAGATTTTCGAGTTTGGCTCTGCTCAGATGCAGGTTAACCGATGTTTTGAGGCGGTCGGCTTGAATTGGCTTTTCCAAGAAGTCTTCCGCGCCGCGTTGAATTAAATCAACAGCAATATTTACAGAACCATGGGCTGTTGCAATGATGACGGCGGTAGGGATGTCATTGTCGGTTATCCAGTCTAGAACTTCTTCTCCCGGCATATCGGGCAATTTGAGGTCAAGGATAACAAGCTGAGGAGCGTGTCTTTCAATAAATGTTTTCGCTTCCGAACCTGTTTCGACATGAAATATGTCGTATGGCTCGTCTTTTACGTACTGCTTGTAAAGTACGGCGAGGGAGGTGGAGTCTTCAACTAACAATACCTTAGGGCGCATTGTGTAATTCCTTTTGAAACTTTATCTTAACCAATCAATAACATAGTGATGTTTGAGCGTAGATACGAGTCGGCTGTCTTTGTTACTTACTGGGCGCGCTGTCTTATTTGAGGTTAGTCTGTTTACGCGAACAGATGACCATGAAACGTAAATCGGGAATGACTATGTTGAGCTTTTTAACTAATTTATATCTGGTGAAAGAACGTTAACTAAAACCGGCTTCTTTTCTTTCTAATAACGCGTTGATTGAATGCTCTGCAAGTTCGATTAACTCGTCAACCTGCAGAAAGGCTTGTTCATGATGCGCTTCTAAACACAGCTGTTCTAATGCTCTTGCTAACTTACCTAAAAGCCGGTTACCTAGCGAAAGTGCGGTACTACCAAGGGTATGGACTTCAAACTCGAGCGTTTGAGCGTCGTTGTTGCTAACTGCTTCTTTAATGGTGAGTAAACGAGCCTGTGATTCTGTCACATAGTGGTCGATTAAAATTGGAATAATCTCCGGACTGGTATCTCGAACCATCTGCTCAAGTACGCTTTCATCCACAAGCTCTTCATTTTTTTTCTTATTTTCACCTGCCGGTGTGTCTGACGTTAAAGTCGAGTTCATCAAACTAAGTCCTTTTATTGAGCTGTAAATCCTTACATCATCGAGAAGTCTAATATTCGTTTGCACTCTTAAGTTTTAGTCATTTTCTGGAATAATTTCAACTGGTTGCCTTATAAACAGCAGAATAAATCGACATTAAGCCATGCTTGTGGCTATCTTTGTGATAAACCTAACGGATTGATTATACGTATTTTTACTTATAAAATATGAGCTTAGGTGTGTAATAGGGGAAGAGCTTGGACTCTAGTGCGGCGTTGTTGATCAAATCAGCTAAAGGACGTATCTATCCTACGGAACTTACCTGTTAGTTTCTAATAGGCATACCTAGTCCTAGAACTTTGTTCATTGCTTTGACGTTTGCTAACGCCTCACCAACTTGAGCGTTATAACATCTCAAGCTCAATGTGCCGCTAGTCAGTCCTTTATAT
>NZ_JAKEUW010000121.1:0-3296 GCF_022398115.1 Vibrio sp. Isolate22
CAATCAAGCGACATGTAAAAATCATGAGTCAAGCGACCCCGTTCGATCCTTTTTGGGAAGGTTTTCTCAATGAACGTAAGGTGAAAAATACAGGTCGTAACTCATGGTTTGATCCTGTCGCCACTGCTTTGTGAGTTGCTGGGTAACAATAACGCCTTAGTGGAGGCTTGAGCCGTATGCAGTGAAAGTTGCACGTACGGTTCTTAGGAGGGCGGCATCTGGTAACAGGTGTCGCCTATCCGACAGAAACGTGTTTCAGCGGATGGTCAAGAAAAATCATAAACGCCTAGCAAGTAGTGAGCGGTATGCGAGCGTCAGGAGTGGCTTTATTATTTTACTTTACCATCATTTCCCTTAAATACCCTTTTGGCAGGGTGATGGTTTCACGCAGTGAGGCCATCGCCTTGCTAAGCCTTCAGGGATAAAAAACGTACATACTAATATACATAGTATGTACGTTTTGCATTTCCACAATAAGCATTGACAGTAGGGCTGTCACTCACTCACACGCAATTAGACATAGTTTTTACTGTATACTCCATGATGTGGGCATTTTTTGTTTTTAAGCGTCCAAAAACCCCAAGGAATATTCCCCATTATATTCCTTGGGGTTTTGGTGAATTTGCTCATATTTTCTGCTAGACTCGCCATCCAATTTTTCTCATATAGAAGATTCAGCCATGCCTTGGATTCAAATCAAGCTTAATGCTACCAATGAAAATGCCGAACAAATCGGCGACATGTTAATGGAAGAGACTGGTGCTCTTTCTGTAACTTTCCTGGATGCACAAGATACCCCTGTATTTGAGCCTCTGCCGGGTGAAACTCGCCTTTGGGGTGACACTGACATTCTTGCGCTTTACGACGCTGAGATTGATACAGGTGTCGTTCTAGCGCAGATTAAAGCAAGCAACATGTTCCCTGCAGACTTTGCTCATAAAGTTGAGCAAATTGAAGACAAGGATTGGGAACGTGAATGGATGGACAACTTCCACCCAATGAAGTTTGGTGAGCGTTTATGGATCTGCCCAAGCTGGCGCGATATCCCTGAACCTGACGCGGTAAACGTAATGCTAGACCCTGGCCTTGCATTCGGTACTGGTACTCACCCAACAACAGCATTGTGTCTTGAGTGGCTTGAAGGATTAGATCTTACAGGCAAAACCGTAATCGACTTCGGTTGTGGCTCAGGTATCCTAGCGATCGCAGCGATCAAATTAGGCGCAGCAAAAGTTATCGGGATCGACATTGATCCTCAAGCACTACTTGCATCAAAAGACAACGCAGAGCGCAATGGCGTTGCTGAGCAACTTGAGGTGTTCTTGCCACAAGATCAGCCTGAAGGTTTACTAGCAGACGTTGTTGTTGCCAACATTCTTGCCGGTCCACTGCGCGATCTTTCAGGCATCATTAAAGGCTTAGTTAAGCCAAATGGTGTGCTTGCGATGTCGGGTGTTTTAGATACACAAGCGGAAGATGTTGCGACTTATTATCGTGATGAGCTTCACATTGATCCGATTATCGAGCAGCAAGAGTGGTGTCGAATCTCTGGTCGCAAACAAGGCTAGACAAGACTTTGGGCGCTAATTGATTGAATTTTATGCAAATTACAAAAACAAATTGTAAATGCTCAAATATTAGTCTTTTCACGCAGCGAAAAAATGCGTAAAATGCGCGCCCTTGCTGGTACAGAACTGTGATGACGTTTTGAAAATCGGAAATTATCAACTTAAGAACAATCTAATCGTCGCTCCAATGGCTGGCGTAACGGATAGACCATTCCGTGAGTTGTGTCTTCGCTACGGTGCGGGGATGGCAGTCAGTGAAATGATGTCCTCCAATCCAAAGGTTTGGAAAACGTCGAAGTCTCAGCAGCGTATGGTACATGAAGGCGAATCGGGCATTCGTTCAGTACAAATCGCTGGTGCAGATCCACAGCTTATGGCCGAGGCTGCGCAATTCAATGTCGATAACGGTGCGCAAATCATCGATATCAACATGGGTTGCCCAGCCAAAAAAGTGAATAAGAAGCTTGCGGGCTCTGCCCTACTTCAGTATCCAGACCTCATTGAAGAGATCTTGAAAGCTGTAGTAAACGCAGTCGACGTTCCAGTAACGCTAAAGACTCGTACAGGCTGGGATACAGATAACAGAAACTGTGTCCAAATCGCTAAAATAGCCGAAGACTGCGGCATACAGGCACTTGCCCTTCACGGGAGAACTCGCGCTTGTATGTACAAAGGTGAGGCAGAATACAAACACATTAAAGCGGCGAAACAAGCTGTATCTATTCCGGTTATTGCTAACGGTGATATCGATAGCCCGGAAAAAGCGAAGTTTGTGCTGGAGTACACCGGCGCTGACGCTTTAATGATTGGTCGTCCTGCCCAAGGTCGTCCATGGATTTTTAACGAAATCCTACACTATTTGGAAAACGGCACCACGATGGACCCACTCCCGGTTTCGGAAGTGAAAGACATCATGCTTGGCCATGTTCACGCTCTACATGAATTTTATGGAGAGTTTTTAGGCCCTCGCATCGCTCGTAAGCATGTGGGTTGGTACCTAAAAGAACATGAACAAGCGAGTGAGTTTCGCCGTACCTTCAACGCACTCGAAGCAGGTGATCTGCAGCTTGAGGCGTTAGAAGGTTATTTTGATAACGTTGCACCATAATTACGAGAAGAGCTAGACCGAATATGTTCGAACAAAATCTGACTTCAGAAGCATTGACAGTGACTACAGTAACATCACAAGACCAAATCACGCAGAAACCACTACGTGATTCAGTGAAAGCATCATTGAAAAACTACCTTGCTCAATTAAACGGTCAAGAAGTCAGCGAGTTATACGAACTAGTATTAGCTGAAGTTGAACAGCCACTACTAGACACCATCATGCAGTACACTCGCGGTAACCAAACTCGCGCAGCAACTATGATGGGTATCAACCGCGGTACTCTTCGCAAGAAACTTAAAAAATACGGCATGAACTAATCGTTCTTTCGTAATTAATTGAATTGAAAGCCAAGCTCATTCATTGAGTTTGGCTTTTTTTTGGTTCATCGCGGATTAGCGGGAACTAAAAACAAAAACGGTAGTAAGTGATATGGTTTAGTCGCCAAACAAAAATCATACACAAACTACCGTTTTCATGCCGAATCATACTTTCCTATCTTCATTCTGGGAAGGCTTTAAAATAGTAAAGTCTCACCAGACAGCATCACTTATTACACTGACTCTTAAACCTAACTCTGAGGCTAAATGCCTTTGCGGTCTTGAAGCCGAGGCTATCCA
>NZ_JAKEUW010000122.1:0-3109 GCF_022398115.1 Vibrio sp. Isolate22
ATCTGAATGTCGCGCATTGTTAACCCACTTGTTCGAAATGTATCTGAATGTCGCGCATTGTTAACCCACTTGTTCGAAATGTGTGTTCAGCGATATTCATTAGATCAAAGACGGCGATGCGCGTCTACCTCATTGTTTTTACGCCTGATTATGAGGGGATTCGCAAGGGTGAGGCGTTAGCAAACGTCAAAGCAATGAACAAAGTTCTAGGACTAGGTATGCCTATTAGAAACTAACAGGTAAGTTCCGTAGGATAGATACGTCCTTTAGCTGATTTGATCAACAACGCCCTTCAAATTCGAAAAGAGACACCACATCACTTGGTTGAAGTAGGTGTATAGATATATCCATAAGTAACTCTACAAGACTCCTTTAAAGTACTTCATTTCAGATTTTGAACTCTCTGTGTTTCTGTCTAGGATGATGGGAGTTAACCATCGCTCAAAGTATTGGCGTGACCAAAAGCAACCCCATTACCGCCATAGACAACAAGGCACCACTCAAAAAACTTGGTGCATGAAATGGGCGAACTTTTGATTTAACGGCCTCTCTCTCAATCGCTTCTTGGTAAGTTTTAACGGAGAGTTCCTTAACGTAATTATTTTGCATAATAAGCTCCTTCTGAATAACTAAGAGAAGCTTAAGACTTGAAGTTAAGTTGAGGTAAAGCGAAAAATCATATTAATTAACATCGTTAAACGAGTTATTCCAAAATCACCCTAAAAATGTCGTTGTTCACGCCCCCCACATCCACTAACTCTCCAGTATTCATATGAATTGACGTGTTTAATTGTCGAGTCGAGCGTGGCTCTTTCGTTTCTCGAATCACAAGCATATCGACCAAGTAGCCAGAGTCTTGCTTTCGTACCAAGCCCGAAAAAGTCACACTTTCAGCCCTATCGGCGAGTACTGAATTAAATGTTTTATCTTCTAATACGCCTGCGGAGATGGATGTCTCGCCATAAAACAACGTGATACTTGTTGGGTCAGGTTGTATAGCTTCATTGGACGCGCAGCCCGTCAGAACTAGGCATAGCATTAAAATAATTCTAAATGGCATAAACTTGTTTTTCGTTCTCTCACTAAACGTTATTTGTAAAAGTGCCGTTGCGATGGTTTAAATCACCGCGTCTGTCAGCTCAACTTTTAGTAACTTATAATGTAAATTATCAGCCTCTGCAGACTGGATAGTTCCCGAGATAAGGTCTTCGAAGAGATCCAACTGCCCTGCTGGGATAAGCTGATTTTGAATCGCTCTACGTTTGTTAGAATCAAATAATCGCTCAGCCACCCAACCGATTAAATAGACCAGAGATAGGCATCCACCAGCCGTAGCAATGTTGCCTTCGATGACTAAAGGCAGATCTTGAACGTCTCCACCCATCGCTTCTAATGTTGGTTTGGCATGCGGGTTTGTTGTAAGCCTCTTACCTTTAAGTAAACCCAGTTCGTGTAACACAAAAGATCCCGCGCAAATCGACCCGATTAACTGTTCACTAGGATCCAACTGTAGTGAGTTCATGAACTCCGGCTCTTTCAATGCCGCGGGAATACCGCGATAACCACTTGTGATCAGCACTACATCTTGCTGCGCAACCTCACTCAAATGGCCATCGGTTTTCACCGTCATCCCCAAATGTGAGCGATGCTCAGGCTTAGTTCCAAGAACCTTAACCTCCCAAGAGTCCGTCGTTCTCCCGAGTAAGTCATACATCAAGAAGAAGTCTACATCTGTGAAGTTATCAAATAATACGATTCCGACCTTGTACATAATACATGCCCTTGTTGATTACTCTCGATAGATGAGAAGCGTTAATAGTGAGGCGATTCATAGAAAGGTGATATTAACCACCACATACTTGAGGTCAAACTCGAACCACAATTATTTATGACCCCTAGGTAACAGCGACGAAATTAGACCATTTTCTTTTTACTTCAGGCGTCAACGCTAGAGTAAACTCATAACCTAAGTGATTCTCACGTGTTATTTCAAACCCTAATCGCTTATGAAACTGCACCGACAGTTCATTTAAGCGTAAAACATTGCTTACTAATACCCTTGAATCACGATCTTTCAGTATGTTGACAATGCCACGAAATAGAGCAAGAAAAGCGGCTTTACTTCTATAGTCTGGGTGTACCACAAACATAGGGATAAACTAGCTGCCATCGCCTAAATCACTTAACGTCGTGTAGCCAATTAGCTTATTATGTCGCCGATATTCGACAAGCAGTCCTTGTTCCATCGATTGGGTATGAGATGCTAAATACACATATCTATTGGAAAGCCCGCTTCTTTTGAAATTGACTCCAATGTCATCACGTCCAGTTCTAAATATTCTTCCATAACTACCTCTTACCCGTACTTAAAAGAATTGCAGAACAAAACACGCAATAAACGCCGGTAAGCCAGCAATGAATAACACTAAGCCCGTTTGATAATTCATTCGATAGTGTTCTTGTTGGTCTTTAGCAAAATCGTGCCCGTCGACCATTTTGTAGACTTTGTCTGTAGTAGGATCATCTAAGCGCGTTGTTTTGCTATGAACGCCTCCCTCCCACAGAAGTTTTGCCAAAATCCAAATGACAATAACGACAAAAAATAAGAAGTCGACGAGTCGAGTAGAAGCAAAGAAAGGAAAAAATTGCGACAGAACAAAAACGACCATTGCAGCCATCAAATTGATAAGCACAACTTTCTTTAACAAATCGAGCAAATGAACCTCCTACAGAGTCTTACTACTTCAATAACAGGTATTTATAAAATTTATATTTCTCGGTGGCGTTGTTGATCAAATCAGCTAAAGGACGTATCTATCCTGCGGAACTTACCTGTTAGTTTCTAATAGGCATACCTAGTCCTAGAACTTTGTTCATTGCTTTGACGTTTGCTAACGCCTTACCAACTTGAGCGTTATAACATCTCAAGCTCAATGTGCCGCTAGTCAGTCCTTTATATCGGGACATTGCCGTCTCAGAGATTGAACGGTCGTGGTAGCCAGAGTCAGTTTTCCATTGAGTTAGCGAATCGTTTTTAAGTGCATCGACCACTTCATTTCGAGGGTGTCCCTCTTCCCAATAACCAGCATTTATTCTGGGAGGTATGAGA
>NZ_JAKEUW010000123.1:0-2700 GCF_022398115.1 Vibrio sp. Isolate22
TCTCCACTATTACGGCTAAGTTCTCTATAAACTGTCTCCACTATTACGGCTAAGTTCTCTATAAACTGAGCTTCTATGGCAGTCGATGGCAAGGGCAATGTTTTTTATTGATACACCTTGTTCTAAAAGGGCTGAAATCTGGTATCTTTTCCCTTCAGTCAATTGTTGATACTTCATGTTGGAACTGCTTGTTTCTTTGGTCAGAAGAGCATACCAATCTCAACAATTGGCTGTCTTCCTCAGTCCTACCAATGAAGTGTCGCACTTATTATCTGAATTCGGGGTTAACGAATAACTCACTTTTGTTAGGTAACCTTTGTTGTTAAAGAACCCGTCCAGATTCGCCTAGCCTTAAAAGACCAGTTGCTAACGCCACTGGTCTTTTTTGTGCTTCATTCAAAGAAATACAAATTATTACTCGTGGTGTGCTCAACACCCATGACGCAGCCAAGTTATGTTGGTACGTTAGACGGTGGTAGGCCAAATATTGTCCGTTTTAAACTATTGTCCGCTTAAAACAACACACGCTTAGAAAGGAATTCTATGTTCGAACAGGTCGTTAGCATTCTGTTTCCCGTTTTTGCACTCGCCAGTGCTGGCTTTGCAGTCGGCCGTTGGCTTAAGCCCGATTTCAAGCCAATCAATCGCATTAATATGGATGTCTGTATTCCTGCTTTGGTGTTTGCATCGCTGACCACCATGCCACTCGACACCGAACAACTGCCGCTGATTTCTGCCTCTTTGGTTGCGGTGTTAGTACCCGCACTACTGATGATTCCGATCTGTAAGATCTTTAAGCTCAACTTCAAAGCTTGGGCTCCACCACACATGTTTCGTAATAGCGGCAACCTTGCAATCCCCCTATTCACGTATACCTTTGGCGAAAGTGCATTAGCCCCAGCGGTACTGCTGTTTGTGGTATCGGCATGTGTTCATATCAGTGTAGGCTTAGCGTTATTAAGCGAAGGTAACCCGATCAAACAGATCTTCAAGATGCCAATATTCTTGGCTGCTTTATTAGCAATGACACTGAATTTATCCGGTATTGCAGTGTGGAATCCTATCTACGAAGCCACATCGCTACTTGGGCAAGCTGCTGTCCCGATCATGCTGTTGTCACTAGGCTCACAAATGGTCAACTTGAGGCTGAGTGGTCTGAAAGTCGGCTTGTTATGTACAGCGCAATCTCTGTTCACTGGAGCGATCGCTTTTACGATCATCTACTTCTTCATTCCTCTACCCACTCTACACTTGCAGATGATGGTACTGTTCACCATGCTGCCACCTGCTGTGATGAATTACCTGTTTGCAGAAAGGTTCAACGTAGAGCCACCTAAGGTCGCCTCTATGGTTTTATTCGGCAACTTCTTAAGCGTGATAACGCTGCCTATATTGCTGTCTTTTGCCCTGTCCATGTCCTAAAATTTTCTGCGAGCCCGCTGTACGACAGGTATAAAAAATGGGCAGATAGACTGCCCATTTTTTCATCAGGATGGAGGTGAGAGGCTTACTTCCAGAACTGAATGCTATTGAAGTTGCTGTATTTCTTCACTGCACCGTCGTACTTCGCTTTCATTGCAGCGAAGTCACTATCCGTTAAATCAGATGCTGTTGAAGACTCTAGATCCACAGCTTTAAGCGTCTCAAGTGCGCTTGCTTTTAGACTAGCTGCTGAGATTTTCTTGCTGCCATCATTAGTAAGCGTTGCAGACGTCACTTTCTCGCGACCCGCAAGGTCGGCTGCAGTTGCAGTACAATTCTCATCTCGGTTGAAACCTTTGTACCAAGTCAGCGTTTTCTCGCCATCAGCGATTTGTTTGATCGTACAAGCATCAGGGCTCAGGCCAACCAGTTTATTCGCATTATTAAAGTTATAAGCAATCAAGTCTGACGGAGACTGTTTTGAATACTTATCTTTTTGCGTGAGCTTGTTGTCTGTTGAGCGAGCCATACGACTAACCGTCGAAGCAAAATAGAAATCAGAGTTACCTTTAGAAGGAGATACTGTATCTTTCATCGCCCAGAAGTACGGTGTCTTAGTATTTTCTAAACTAACGTTAGAACCGTATAGGTACGCAAAAGAATTTACGATAGCATCTTGGCCATCAGCAAAGTTGTCAGCCCACTGGTACGCTCGGTAACCAATTTTCTGACCATCTTCCGACCCGTAATCCATGTAATGCTCGATGGTGAACTCACCGGAAGGCGCTTTCTTCACTTTCGCAAGATCACCTACCAACTTACCTTTGAATTTAAATAGGAAGGTATTTGATATTTCTTGCCCATTCAGGCTGATTTTATCGATAGAGTATTGGGTCTCGTCAGCAGATCCATAGCGAGTAAAGAAAACAAGACCACTTGTCGTCTTTGCCATTGCTTTGTCTACTTTATTCACGTCAAAGCACAATTCGCTGCGCCGTCTTCAACTTCAAAAGCAATCGTAGCGCCATCTTTAGTGATCACACAAACTTGGTTATTTAAGTTGAACGGCGTTGTTGACTAAATCAGTTGGAACCTTTTCTCAGTCCTGCGATCTGATCCCATGTAGTAGAAGCATGGTGTTGTTATGGGTAAGTCGAAGAAGAAGATAGCGAACTGGAGTGAGTATAATGAAGCCTTGTGCAAGCGAGGCTCAGTAACGTTTTGGATTGACGACTCAGCCGTTGAAGCATGGCAATGTAAAAGTCACCATGGTAAACG
>NZ_JAKEUW010000124.1:0-2675 GCF_022398115.1 Vibrio sp. Isolate22
CTGGGAGGTATGGTGGGCACAAGTGCAAGAAAGTGGAATTAAGCCATTGAAAGAGTTCGCACGAAAACTGAGGCCTTATCTTCACGGTATTATTGGATCGGCAAGTTATCCGCTCAACACCTGCACATTGGAAGGGATAAACAACAAAATAAAGTTAATCAAGCGAATGGGGTATGGGTATCGAGATACAGACTACTTCTTCTTGAAGATAAAAGCGGCTTTCCCCGGAAAGCCGCGATGAACCTTTTAAAAGCCACGTATCTTCGTGGCTTTTTCATTTAGTATAAATATCAGCCGCTTATGGTATTGTTTGCTTATCCAAGATTCAGGGTAAGGAAATAGAAAGAATGACAAGCAAATGCGGAGAACTTAGGTTAGAAACCGTCTTAAGCTCCGAGTTTGACGAGCTGTTTGACTGCGTTAAACAAGGTATCTTCGAACACGTCGACAATGTGTTTGGCTGGGATGACGAGTTTCAGCGCTACCGCCTCTCAAACGACTACCAGCCCTCTTGGTTTCATTGGGTGCATAAAGGCTCTCAAAAGGTCGGGCTTACCTGCTTCAAACCTTACGACAATGCATACCACGTTCACTTATTGATTATTTTCCCTCAACATCAAAACCAAAACATCGGTCAACAAGTCATGATGCTGATTCACAATAAAGCGCGCCTGGAACAGCGAAACCAAGTCACCCTATCTAGCTTCAGAGGCAACACTCGCGCCATCCAATTTTACGAAGGCCTTGGCTATCAGGTTGTTGATGACAGTGATGAGGATTTTGTTTCTTATAAGCTAAAAATAAAAGCCTCTCTCTAGCCAGGTGACCTTCAGTCCAAAAAGCAAGTAATTGATATTTATATAGATTGCAAAATCTATACATTTGCGAGAGATATGACTCACACATCAAAATAACCAAATTTGATGTAACTCTAGAATAAAAACTCCTACAGTTTCCGCGTAATCCCTATTTGATACATTCCACAACAATGGCACTCAATTTATAAATCGTCATATTTATCAATGACATTCCATCAATTAATTTCTGAATAGAAGACTTTTATCAATAACTCAATAAAGGAGAACTAACATGAATGGTCAACGTTCACTGTTAGCTGTGGCAATAGCCCTAGGGATAGCAGGATGTGGTAGCGATAGTTCGAATAGCCCCACAACAGATAGTGCTGGTTCAACGGCAACAACAGCATCTCTTACCGCCAAAGCCGCAGATGGCTATTTGGTAGGTGCTAATGCATGTTTGGATCTAAACAACAACAAAGAGTGTGATAAGGATGAGCCAAATGCCGTAACCGGCGACAATGGCGAATTCACCATTGAAAACTTAACTCAAGAGCAACTAGAACAGAGCACTCTGTTAATCGAAGTGGTTGCAGGACAAACCATCGACACGGATAACCCTGGTGTTGTGTTAAGCAAAAGCTACCGCTTAACGGCGCCACCACAATCAGAGTTTATTAGCCCGTTAACCACACTCATACAGAATGAAATTGAAAGTGGCGCATCATTAGATGAAGCGAAAGCAACTATTCAAGAGAAGTTAGGGACAACGCTCGACTTAACTCAAGATTACATTGAGGCCAAAAACAACGACAAGCTAGCAGACTCACAAAAAGCAGCTTTTGAGAACCTACACCGCGTTGCTCAAGTTACTGCATCGGTCATGGCAGAGAATACTGACGCACTATCAGAAACCGCAGCGGGTGCTGGTATTTCTGTAGAAGCGCTCACGGCGTTGATCAATGAAGAAGTGACTCGAGTACTATATGAAGTCGTCAAAAATATTGAAGCCGCGGGAGAAAACTTCAACCCGAGCGACATTGCTGGCAGCATTAATCGCGACCACATCGCCATTGATGACTCTAATCTTGAAGATAAAATTAAAGAAAACGAAGCAAATAAAGAATCCAAGCAAGCCGACCTTGCGAAGCTGATTAAAACAGATGGTATTAATTGGTTTGATGGTGCAAAGGAGTCAGGTACAGACTCAGTGGTTTCATATGGGACACTAAAAGCATCTTCAGATAACTCTGTTACTGAGACTAATTTCATCTATGACTACGATACAAAGCAATTTGTTGAGTTTGAAAACACTCCAGACGAAAGCAATATGGTACTCGACAAAGACGGCTGGGTGGCAAGTGATTATACCTTAGCTAGTATTACGTCGAATAAAGATGGCAGTGTAACCCTAAAAACTAACAGTTCAGCTTTTGATGAAATTGCTAATGCTAAGCAGTTAGATGTAGGTGGACTCAATGTTAGTTCTATCATGGATCAAACAGATGATGAAAATGTTTGGGCCAACCTTATACCAGGCAGCTTAAAGTTTCCAGATAGCACCAAAGCATACAAACTTTCTGTGGAAAGTGTCTACGACAACATTTATTACTACAGTAAGGGTGATTGGTGATCTGCTCCAGCCAGACTGGACACTTCATTAAGCGACATTTTGTTGTTCAAAGTTAACTGGGCTTAGATACCCAAGAGCACTGTGCCTTCTCGTTCGATTATAATCAACCTCTATGTACTCGAAGATCGTTTGGCGCATCTGCTCTCTCGTCATAATCGGCTCATATTGGATCGCTTCCACTTTCATAGAATGGAAGAAACTCTCAACACAAGCATTGTCCCAGCAGTTTCCTTTCCTACTCATAC
>NZ_JAKEUW010000125.1:0-2408 GCF_022398115.1 Vibrio sp. Isolate22
AATGCTTTTCGTTTTGTCTGAGCAGTAGCCGCATGGTTAGTTGGCAAAAATGAATCAGTACCATGAATGGCAAAGACTTGAGCCCAATACCGTATCTGTCTTGAAGAAATTGAATATTGTTTTGCTAAGTAGAGAGATGACGTGCCATCTAAGTATTGCTTAGCAATGATACATTTTAGCTCTCGGCTATATTTGGACATAAAAAGACCCCCAATAATTGGTGTCCAACTATTGGGGGTCAGTTCAGATAAGGTGGCTTTTTTACATCTTCTAGCTAGCATAGTGACTAAATAAATCATCATCGTTCGTGTATTGAGATATTTATCTCCCCAGCATTACCTTGAGCTTATCACCTTTATCAAAAAAGTGATGTTTCAATGCCCCCAATATATGTAAAGTCACCAACGACATAAAAACTTTAATCGCAGTAGCGTGAATTAAAAACAGTAGAGAAAATACTTCTCTAGAGGTTGCACTATCGCTAAATGCCCATGAGTACACACTGAATATTGGCGTATCAATCAGCGCCATGCTTAAACCTGATATAGCGATAAAGGTCAATGTAATTGCCTGAACCAATTGAACCAGTTTAGGGAAGGTGAACTTACGTTTCTCTGGTTCGGGCTTAACTAACATTCTTGCAATCAATATATTGATGAGAATAAGGACAATTGAACCGAGTATCTGATGAATTAAAATCGTTGGATACTTGTCTGAGAAAGGCAGAAGTCGGCTTGATATAAAACCGAGAGTTAACGTTAACATTACCCCACTAAACATCCCCCAGTGAAGAAAGTCGACTTTATTAGTGAGGTTATTCTTTGCTCTATTATTAGATAGTTTTTTGAACATCACGAGTTCCATTATTAGCGTGTGAAAAATCGATTATATTTCTCATGGCTTTGTTATGGATGTGTTTGTCGAATGTTTAATATTAATAATCGGATAGCGATTTAATTAATATTAAATCGTTAGCTTGGCTCTTGATGACTCTTTTATCTCTGTTAGCGTGTGCAACATCTAACCAACGGAGGTCCTATGAAGCGGTTTATTAAAAGTTCCATCGCATTGAGTTTATTAAGTATAAGTTCATTAGCGTTTGCACAGCCCGTTGTGCTTATCAACACATTTTCAGTCGATGCCAGTAAGCATGAAGAAACCTTAGCCTATTGGGAAAGTGCTAGGGACGTGTTGGTCCAACAACCTGGTTATATCTCTACGACGTTACATCGCGCGTTAAGCACAGACGCCACTTACCTTTACGTAAACGTCGCGAACTGGGAAAGCCAAAAGCACTTCATAGATGCCATCTCTGTAATGAGGGAGGAGCTACCTGCTCTTAATCTTGAGGGCGTTATTGCTGATCCTAACCTTTACGAAGTCATCCGAAATTAATAGAGAGTGTTCTGAATGAAATATGTACCACGACTGTTTTTAGTTATTTTTAGTTTTTTGTTCTCGGTTAATAGCTATTCAGCTGCCTATGGCGTATCGGTTGCTTGGAAAACACAAGATGCTCAAGCGGTATTTGATGTGATGCCTCAACAGAAGAAAGCATTTACTAACTTAATAGATGCTGGCTTAATTCACGATATGTTTGTTTCTGAAAGCTTTATTGGCGAAAAGCAGTTCCCAATAATTAAATTTGTAATGGAAGCCGATAGCGAAGAGGAAGTAAGACGCGTTATTGGAAACCTTCCTTTTCAATTTAAAGAGCTAGCTGAAATAACAGAAGTAAGAGACATCGGAAGTAAATGGCTAGATACTCAAGTTGCTTTTAAAAACTATGCGATTGAGTTGACTTGGAAAGAGCCAGAAGATCAAATGCTGGTAGATAAAATTATTAGCGTTGATTTGCAAAAAGTGGTCGATTGGAGCACTCAAGGTGTGATTATCTCGGCTTATATAAAAAACCAGTCTATTGCCGAGTCAAAGCCAAATCAGATAGCGATGATTCGACCAATATATTCTATTGCGGTATTGGCAAAGGATGAGCAACATGCTCTTGATATTGCGAGTGAACTTAACGCCGTTAAATTAGGCTTCGCTAGCGTTAATGTCAGTGAGTTGGGCTTTAAATTATCCCTGTGATTTTGAATTAATGTAAACCCTCGTGTTATTCTAAGGTGAGATTATTAACAGTGTTAACTCACCTTATGAAGGCGTTGTTGACTAAATCAGTTGGAACCTTTTCTCAGTCCTGCGATCTGATCCCATGTAGTAGAAGCATGGTGTTGTTATGGGTAAGTCGAAGAAGAAGATAGCGAACTGGAGTGAGTATAATGAAGCCTTGTGCAAGCGAGGCTCAGTAACGTTTTGGATTGACGACTCAGCCGTTGAAGCATGGCAATGTAAAAGTCACCATGGTAAACGAGGTAGAGGCTTTCAATTTTCTGATACTGCTATTG
>NZ_JAKEUW010000126.1:0-2246 GCF_022398115.1 Vibrio sp. Isolate22
CAATAGCAGTATCACAATAGCAGTATCAGAAAATTGAAAGCCTCTACCTCGTTTACCATGGTGACTTTTACATTGCCATGCTTCAACGGCTGAGTCGTCAATCCAAAACGTTACTGAGCCTCGCTTGCACAAGGCTTCATTATACTCACTCCAGTTCGCTATCTTCTTCTTCGACTTACCCATAACAACACCATGCTTCTACTACATGGGATCAGATCGCAGGACTGAGAAAAGGTTCCAACTGATTTAGTCAACAACGCCTTTCTCGGTCAATCAAAAAGTATGCGCAAGATTGCACTATATGAAGTGCCGCATGTTTAACAACCTTCATTGCTGATAGGAAACATTACACCGCTCGTAGTGATGTATTGAGGTGGCGCTTACATTCGCACCTAAATTGAGATGAATTGGAGTCATTGATTCGGCCTACAATGTCGCTTATTCGCAGGCCTTCAAACTGAATCAGCTCTAATTCCGAGTTAGGAACTAGAGCTGAAGTATCGACGCTGTTATCGATGTGTGTAACTACGTCTAACCAACAACATCCTGTGGAGGTGTGCCTTCGCAGTTAGATACGACGGCATCAATTTGAATTAAAGCATTCATAGGAATCTTCGAAACCCCAACCACCGTTCTTGCCGGTAAGTCAGCATTAAAGAATGTAGTGTAAACCTCGCTCACCGCATTAATATCTGAAATATCTTTAAGTTGTATATTAATTTTCACCGTATCGTCCATGCAATGGTCAACACTTTCAATGATCGCCTTAATATTCTTAAGACACTGTTCAGCTTGCTCTTTAATACCACCAGCAACCACTTCATGGGTTTTCGGATCTATAGGAAGTTGACCTGAAATATGGTTGTAGTGAGAAAAAGCAACGGTGTGCGAATAAGGCATGAATGGTGCTTTAGCAGTGTTATTTGCTTCAATAACCAGTAAGCAAGTATCTTCTGGCAGTTGTGGCGGTGTACCATCGCCATGTGAAACTGAGGTATCGATTTGGACTAAAGCGCCCATTGGTAATTCAGATGCCTGCACAATCGTTCGCGCTGGAACGTAACTTGGGAAGAACTTAGCACAAGCTTCGTTTACCTTTTCTGCATCTTCGATATCTTTTAGGTAAATCGTGGTTTTCACCACATCATTCATAACATGGCCAATGCTTTCTAGAATCGTTCTAATGTTTGCTAAACATTGAGTTGTTTGCTCTGTGATTCCACCTGGAACCAACTCACCAGTATTCACATCAATCGGTAATTGAGCCGAAAGATTATTATAGTGAGAAAAAGCCGCAGTCTGAGTAGACAAAGCACTCTGAGGGGCTTTATCCGTGTTTCTTGATACCTTAACTAACGCACATGGTGCCTGTGGTGTTGTACCTTCACAATTCGAGATAAGCGCGTCCATTTGAACTAGCGCATCGCTCATTGGCAGAGCTGCAACACCAACCACTGTGCGTGTCGGAAGGCTATTACTAAAGAAGCCCTTGTAAATTTCATCGATAGCTTCCATATCGGAAACGTTCTTAACGAAGATATTAATTTTCACCACGTCATCCATCACATGGTCGATACTTTCAACAATCGCTTTAATATTATTCAAACATTGCATTGCTTGATCTTTAATATCACCGATGATTATTTCACCTGTTTTAGGGTCAATAGGTAATTGAGCAGAAAAGTTATTATAATGAGAAAACGCAACTGTTTGTGTAGATAAATTGTTTAGTGGTGCATTTTCAGTATTTCTTGAAATTTTAATGATATCGCTACTCATCGGTATGATCCTTTTAATAGAATAAGAATACGTATTTATATTGAACAATCGTATTGGAATGAATAATTAAAGTAGCGCTATGTTAGGTGAACAACTTTGGGTTGAACGTGACATGTATCAGACTATCACTCAGCTAATATTCAGTGGCTTATGGGATAATTAGTCATCGAAAGACTAATTATCCACGTAAATTAGGTTTGAGGACTACTCACCCCCAACTGTTTTTAAGTATAGGCTTTGTTGCGTAATTCAATGGAACTAAATCCAGAACCTACGATCTGATCAGCTACCTCCACTCTCTCTCGTAGTCCTATGCCTAAGCCTCGTTACAAAACAACCAACTGGAAGCAATACAACCAATCACTCATTAACCGTGGTTCTCTGACCTTTTGGATTGATGAAGAAGCAATAAGCGGGTGGGCGCAAAGCAAACAGAATAAGCGCGGGAGGCCGCGTCGGTTCAGTGA
>NZ_JAKEUW010000127.1:0-2071 GCF_022398115.1 Vibrio sp. Isolate22
TTACTTTGCACATCCATACAGTTCATGGGAGCGTGGAGCAAACCTTTGCACATCCATACAGTTCATGGGAGCGTGGAGCAAACGAGAATGCTAACGGTCTGCTTCGTCAATATGTACCGAAAGGTTCTGATTTACGTGAAGTTAGTGAGGACGTGATATCTCTCGCCATGGCAAGAATAAATTACAGGCCAAAGAAGTGTTTAGGCTTTAAACAGCCAGCCGTGATATTCAAAGAAATGTGCATGGCTGCTTAAATGGGGAAGTGTCGCACTTCGGACTTGAATTCGGGTATTAATCACAATACTAGGTAGCGCCTTTAAAATAACAATCTTAATTTATGGTGAGGCTATGCGAATTGTCGTAACGTAAGACGTTGTAATAAAATGCGGCAACCAATGAGGTTCCCAAACAACTTATCTCCGTAAAATCCGACGCAAAAAAACGAAGAATTAATGCCATTGGAAAACTAAAAACGATGCACCAACCCACCGTATACAACACGTTAGAGAATACGCCACTGGCTTTATAAGGTCTATTGTAACGATCAATGATAAAACAGAGCGCCGCTAAAGTTAAAAATATCGCCATGACAAAATTAATGCTAGAAAGCTCTCCATATCCAGGTAATCCCCCGTCCCACCTCGGCTCCATAGCTCCAAGTTGATTAGAATAGTTAATCACCGAGGAAAGTAGTGAATAGATTAATGTGAACGCTTTCGTTGTTAATTCTTGTAATATCATGATGCTCTCCATTATAAGTCCTTATACTAAAATAAAGATTAGTGGAAATAAGTACAGGCAATAAAACAGTGTATTTTATCATTCTCATTATTGAGAATAATTTAGAGATAAAGTGGAAATTAATGCTCTGTTTATAATAATCTTGTTTCTTATGAAACAATAAATCAGCGTCAGTCGCTGATTTTTAACGTTGTTGTACCAAACGGCGTTGTTTACTAAATCAGTTGAACTTTTCCTCAGTCCTGCGATCTGATCCCATGTAGTAGATGCATGGTGGTGTCATGGGTAAGAAGAAGATAACGAACTGGAACAAGTATAATGAAGCCTTATGTAAAAGAGGCTAAGTCACATTTTGGATTGATGACTCAGCCGTTGAAGCGTGGCAATGCAAGAGTCACCATGGCAAACGTGGTAGAGGCTTTCAATTTTCTGATACCGCTATTGAAACTGCTTTGATGATAAAAAGCATATTCTCTCTCCCGTTACGTGCGCTCCAAGGTTTTATCGACTCTATATTTGCATTGATGAGTGTCCCTTTACGTTCCTCTGACTACACCAGTATCAGTAAGCGTTCAAAGACGGTTCAGGAAAAATACAAGAATAAATCCAAAGGCCCAGTTCGCCACATTACGATTGATTCAACAGGTTTGAAAGTCTTTGGGGAAGGTGAATGGAAAGTTAAAAAGCATGGAGCAGAAAAACGTAGGACTTGGCGTAAATTGCACCTCGCTGTTGATTTCGTTACCCACGATGTGATTAGCGCAGAAGTCAGTCTCGTCAATGTTGGTGATAGTGAAGGGCTCCCAACACTATTGAACCCGCTTCGTAGAAAGGTTCATTCTGTCTCTGCTGATGGTGCTTATGACACCAAAAGGTGTCATGAAGTATTACAGAGTAAGGGCTGCAAGCCTCTCATACCTCCCAGAAAAAATTCGGGTTATTGGCAGGAGGTGCATCCTCGGAATGATGCGGTCGATGCACTTAAAAACGATATGTTAGCTCAGTGGAAAACTGACTCTGGCTATCACAACCGTTCAATCTCTGAGACCGCAATGTCTCGATATAAAGGACTGACTAGCGGTACATTAAGCTTGAGATGTTATAACGCTCAAGTTGGTGAGGCACTGACGGATCCCCTCATAATTGCCCTAGTCCTGCGTTGTGTGTGAGCCTTTGATATTCGAACATTCCCCATTGATATTGGGATTCGTTAATTTGATATCGTCGATGATTTCGTACCTCTCTTCCTAGACGAGGTATGGATAGAACTCGGCGGTGTTTAATGCTATTGGCTTGGAAGTCAAAATGCCACTTGGCTTGTACTGCAATG
>NZ_JAKEUW010000128.1:0-2011 GCF_022398115.1 Vibrio sp. Isolate22
GCTAGTTCTTGCTCTCGCTGCGCTGACTAGTACTGGTGTCTTTCTTCGAGTTCTTTCGCCACCCGTAGATTTGAGATTCATGTAAAGAAAGCTGTCTTGCTGTCGCAGCTACTCCCACTTTATCTGCTAACTTCAGGGCTTCTGCTTTAAATTCAGGGGAATGTTTAATTCTAGTTTTCTTAGTTGTCATTGTTCACCTCGTTAGTGATTGTACTCACTTAACTCAGTGTCCAAAACTGCTGGGGCGGATCACTAGAAGTCTTTTGTGGTTTCATACTTGTTAATCCAATTAAAGCTCCTCAACCTTTTCGAACTCATGCAATAAAAGCAGAAAAAGAGATTTTAAAAGAGATACCAAACATTTATGAATTGAATCGGTCTGAATCAACTGGCAGGATTGCGCAAGCTAACTGGAAGGTGGTTATGGAGAACTTTAACGAGTGTTACCACTGCCCAAGTGTTCATAAGGTATTATCGAAAGACGTCCTTACTCTAAATCAATATTCGACTAGGATGACTGAGTATGGTACACGACATGAGTCTGCGTCTAAGTGTAAATCAAGCACGTTTTACACATGGTGGTTTTTTCCAAACTTTGCAATTCAAATGTATCCTAGTGGAATTGTAAATACATACCAATGGAAAGCGATATCAGTAGCAGAAACTCAAATAGAAGTAGTTTGGTGGTTACCTAATAGCATACCAAGTGACGATGAAAAAAAAGTGATTGAGCAACATCGTAATTTCACTTTTGCAGAGGATGCGTCTGTTGTTGACTCTGTACAGAGAGGGCTACAAACTGAAGTGTTGGATTATCCAAGATATGTAGTTGATGAAAATAATACATATAACTCAGAGCATCCTATTTTGGCGTTCCATAAGCACTATTGTAAGATCTTTGAAGAGTGTTAGCCCAATTTAATTAAAGGCGACTCGGATTAAGAGGAAGTTAGCATGTTTCTATTGGAGCTAGAACAAAGCTCCACGAAAACCCAAAGGCTCTACTCTGGTACAAGAAAGCTAACAAACGACTATGGCGTCAATAACTAATTTTTAGCTGTGTTTTCATTCCACATGACGCTATCTCTTAACATTGAATTTAAGATCACCACCATCTTTCTCACACACGCAATGATGGCGACTTTCTTTGGCTTTCCTGCCTCAACTAATCGAGTGTAAGTCGCTTTAAAAACGGGATTACATTGCATGGCAGACATCATCGCCATGTAGAGAACTGTCCGCACTTGAGAGCGGCCTCCTTGGATGACTCGCTACACCGATTAGTGAAGCGGCTTGTTTATTGGTGATATAGCCAAGTTCAGGTACGTTGCTGATGATTGATGAGGCCGCTATATTTCCAATCCCAGGAACACTTTGAAGAAGTGCATTCTTAGCCTGGTACTCTGGGCTCTCTTCGATTAGCTTTAAGAGCTTCTCTTCTATTTTTTTGATTTGGTTTTTCATTGCGGTCAGCATGGGGTTGATGGATGAATGCAGTTCCTTCGGTAATATCTGAAGTCGATTTTTCTCCATCGTTTGCATTGAGAGTAACTGGTTTTTTCTAATGACTAAGTCGCTAATTAAACGAATGTTTTTAGGTTTAATCTGAGTAATATTGGGCTGAATCGCTTCACCGTAGTGAGCAATAAGCTCCGCATCAAGTCGGTCGTTCTTTGCACGTCGTCCAATTGCACCGGCGAACCTTTTGATGTGGACAGGGTTGGCTCGAACGAGGCCAACGGTCTCTTTTTTTGCCCTTGAGTCTCGGCTGCGTATTTCGGAGCATTCCGAACGGCCATTTCGGTATGACCCGAACACCTATTTCGGTTTAATCCGAACGCACATTCCGCGATTATCCGAACACTTTTAAGCGAACTCCGAAATCAGCGTTCGAAATAGCGAAAACCGCGTTCGGAGTGCCCGAAATTCTTCCTTTTTCTCTTTTAAATCAATAGCTCGCTATTCTTTACTTCTTAAACAAGAACGTAAGGAAGCGGCAATGGCTAAAAAG
>NZ_JAKEUW010000129.1:0-2005 GCF_022398115.1 Vibrio sp. Isolate22
GTATGTATTGGAAAGAGCGGTATGGATACCACAAGCGTTCACTCTCAGAAACAGCGATGTATCGAGTTAAACAGTTGCTAGGAGGGAAACTGAGCTTAAGAAATTACAATGCCCAGGTGGGTGAAACTTACGCGATGATAAAAGCGTTGAACAAGCTTACTAGGTTAGGTATGCCTAAAACTTGTCGTATTGACTAAGAAATACGCGAAACGGGTTGGCTCTATATCTAAATTTAATTACGCAACACAGCCTCTTGAAGCTGAGAAAATGTGGAAAGAAAAGCATGATCGCATTGAAACTTTAAGTTCTTACCGACGCAGAGTGAGTAATTGTGAGAAAGAGTTCGAGCGTTCACTTGCTCGAATGCGTTCAGTCATGACCAAAATTCGCAATCGTCCTTTAGATGCGGTAGGGGAGGTGCAATCCCTCGTTGATGATATTGTCGAAACATTAGTATGTGATGATAACGTCACACTCCACCTAATGAATGGTAAGGCTGACTTTGAAGATATCTACTTCCACACATTAAATGTTGCTGTTGTTGCCATGATGATCGGAAAAGCTAAAGGCTACAGCACTCAACAATTGAAAGAGCTATCTTTTGCTGCGTTATTCCATGACGTGGGCAAAATCAAAATACCTGTCGCTATATTAAGAAAGCAGAGCGCATTGACGGTGCCAGAAGAGAACTATTTAAAGCTCCATACTAAGTATGGCGCGGATATCGTTTCTGCAATAGAGGGTTTTCCTGAAACAGCTAAAAAGGTAATTGCTCAGCATCATGAGATGAATGATGGTTCTGGTTACCCAGAAGGCTTGAAAGAAGAAGAGATTGATGAGTTTGCCAAGATAGTGGCGGTGGCCAATGCATTCGATAACTTGTGCCATGGTAAAACACAGTCACCGCCAATGATCCCTTACTTATCGCTTTCCCACTTATATAAGAACTGCAAACACCTATATAGCCAAGACAACTTAAGTCTATTGKTTAAATTCATGGGAGTGTACCCGCCAGGAACAGTGGTCCAGCTCTCTAATGATTCAATTGGTATTGTGATTTCGGTAAATGCTAAGCATATGCTTTATCCTAATGTGCTGACCTATGACCCTAGCGTGCCAAGAACACAAGCTCCGGTAATCGACCTGCTTGCTAAAGATATAAAGATAGTTAATGCGGTTAATCCCAACAAACTGCCTGAACAAGTGAGAGAGTATCTAAATCCAAGGTCTCGATTGTCTTACTTCTTTGATAGTGGTGAGTAGTTATCCACAGGGTGTTGTGAGTAATTTGTTCGAAAGTTGGGCTTAAAGTGGTACAAATAAGCCCTTGGTTGAAATGTCTTCGTTTAACCTCTTTTTTCAATAAAAAATGCATTTAATGCTTGCCAATATGAGCGGCGTCTCTATAATGCCGCCTCACTGACACGGCAGACGCCACAAGGCTCCAGCGAAGAATGTTAGTAAAGGCAACTAGCTTTGAGTGATAATTCACTCCTACTTTTAGAAAGTAGAAATTAATTCCAAATAAGTGTTTGACACTGAGAATTAAGTCGCTAGAATGGCCGCCTCTTACGAAGTGACGCAAGTCACAATGAAGAGAAGCTCTTTAACAATTTAAACCTATCAATCTGTGTGGGCACTCGTTGATGAATATCAAAAAATGAAACTTCGGTTTCAACTTGATTTCAATGAACTGAGTGACCAATTCGAATCGCAAGATTCGGCACAGTCAATTCACAGTCACTATTCGTAAGAATAGGGAATGTAATCAGTATTCATTGAGTCGACAAAATCTTAAATTGAAGAGTTTGATCATGGCTCAGATTGAACGCTGGCGGCAGGCCTAACACATGCAAGTCGAGCGGAAACGAGTTATCTGAACCTTCGGGGAACGATAACGGCGTCGAGCGGCGGACGGGTGAGTAATGCCTAGGAAATTGCCTTGATGTGGGGGATAACCATTGGAAACGATGGCTAATACCGCATAATGCCTACGGGCCAAAGA
>NZ_JAKEUW010000013.1:0-106107 GCF_022398115.1 Vibrio sp. Isolate22
GGAAAACTGACTCTGGCTACCACGACCGTTCAATCTCTGAGACGGCAATGTCCCGATATAAAGGACTGACTAGCGGCACATTGAGCTTGAGATGTTATAACGCTCAAGTTGGTGAGGCRCTGACGGATCCCCTCATAATTGCCCTAGTCCTGCGTTGTGTGTGAGCCTTTGATATTCGAACATTCCCCATTGATATTGGGATTCGTTAATTTGATATCGTCGATGATTTCGTACCTCTCTTCCTAGACGAGGTATGGATAGAACTCGGCGGTGTTTAATGCTATTGGCTTGGAAGTCAAAATGCCACTTGGCTTGTACTGCAATGAGGCCATTCCACCACATCAAGATTTCAGCGAGCAACGCAATAAGAAGTAGGATATCCAATCGCTTAGTACAACGAGTTCTGTTGTGACGAAGTGCGATCCCATAGGCGGTACTCTTTAGATCGCGGAAAGCTTCTTCTATTTGCATGCGCTTGGCGTACAGGTTAGTAATTTGTACTTCATTTAAGATATGTCTAGGGATATTGGTAGCGAGTAACCACGGCTCCTTTGMACTGCGTTGATAGAGATGTGTAGCGGAGTGTTTTTGGCTGGTTCTGCTATGGCGCTGGGCTTTTCTGCCTTTTTCTAATCCCTTGTAAACATAGGCTTCACAAGATATCGGTGATCTCTTTGCTAATAAGCAGTGGCCAAGATATTTGGGTTTATGGACAGCGTTTGGATAAAAGGTTTTATTTGAGACCCAAGGTTTTTGGGGCTGTTTGATTGATACTTCACCTCGGACACGACCTAACCAAAACCAACCTTTCTCCTGAACTTGGCGGAACCAAGTATTTCTAAAACCCGCATCAGAAACGATGATCGGACTGATTTTATTCGGCAAAATACTCTGCAATTTATCGAGGAATGTTTGGTGACTTTTCGGTGAATTGTATTGGCCATACTCAAAAACTTGTTCAAAGATTGTGATGGCTCGACCATCAAGTGCAACGGATGCTCTTAACGTCATATAACGAAGTTGTTCACGAACATCAGACCAATCAACAAGGATCACAGGGCATGGGTTAGCGCCCGTTATTAAGCAGGCATGCCATTTATAGATAAGGTCTTTTTCACGATGTAGTTGGCGATTTCCAAGCAGTCTATCAACGCGTTTGATCGCATGTTTTACCGTGGTATTAGTTTCCAGTTTCCGACCTAGTTTAGTCAGCGTTAAGTCTGAACCGTCAAGTACACTTTTTGTAGCAAGTATCAGAGAACTAACGCGTTTTTTGTGAATGGAGGAGCATTGGTTTTGTATGGTTTGTTGTAGAATCTGAATGTCGCGCATTGTTAACCCACTTGTTCGAAATGTGTGTTCAGCGATATTCATTAGATCAAAGACGGCGATGCGCGTCTACCTCATTGTTTTTACGCCTGATTATGAGGGGATTCGCAAGNTCCGACCTAGTTTAGTCAGCGTTAAGTCTGAACCGTCAAGTACACTTTTTGTAGCAAGTATCAGAGAACTAACGCGTTTTTTGTGAATGGAGGAGCATTGGTTTTGTATGGTTTGTTGTAGAATCTGAATGTCGCGCATTGTTAACCCACTTGTTCGAAATGTGTGTTCAGCGATATTCATTAGATCAAAGACGGCGATGCGCGTCTACCTCATTGTTTTTACGCCTGATTATGAGGGGATTCGCAAGACCAACGCGTCTTGGTACAGCTAACGTAGAGGGAAAATGATGATAAAGCGTATCGAATTTAATGTTCTAGGATGTGGTATGAACACGAGAACGACAGCTAACGAACTTCTTATTGATGTCGCACATGAGCGATTAAATAACTGGTTAGTTGAACACGCAGTTTCAATTGTCAATATTGAATCTATTTATGAGACTAAAATTAACACTGGCGACAGTAGATTTACTTGCCTACGACTTTGGTACACTGACTAAACTGCAACCCACCACTAAGGCAAGAAATGCAAAAAGTAACTATGACCGAGCTGGTGGGTGCTTTTACAAACGTTTAGTTAACCGGCTCACTATCATGAAGATCAGCCTTCACCGCCCCATCGACCAAGAGTACAGACACCGAATAAATAGACTGTTCAATGTTGCCATCTTCATTCATCCGTTCATAACCACCGATAGTCTTGTCCCCGTGCTGTTCTACCAATTGGCTCAGGGATTGTTGGTTCAAACTGCCCTCGCCTTCTTGCACTGATTCAGACGCGACAACTGACACAGAGACAGTGAAAGACATTGAGGCTACCAAAAAAAAAGCAAATTTCGAATTCATACATTTAATCTCTAATGGTCAAACATACTTGCTATATACAACAATTTACGAACAGTTTAGTTCTTGCTATAGCAATTAGACACATGGCCAGTATGAAATATCTGAATTAAAGCGTTATCGTTCTTGGCTGTCCATATTGTGTACCCAAATGAACTGGGCCTAGCTTCTAAAGACCAATCGCTTTGGATCTCATATACGAACCTTGGTGTTTTTATGAAGGTGAGTAGCGAATGGCGATAGTAAGTTTCAACCGTGTCCTCTTTGATTTCTACAAATTCAGTCCAAGACAGGCAGACGGCAAGTAGGCAAAGAAATATCACTTCTTGCACCGGTGGGTGGTAACTATGGGATGAGCTGACCAGTGAGGTGTAAAACATAAACCCAATAAGGACAATGACCCAGCCTCTTACGAAATTTAAAACAGGCACCGTCGCTTGATATTTTGCATTAAAAATAGTCATTGAATTAACTCCGCAATACGTTGATAAGAACCTGGAACCTTACGACTAAACCAATCGTACCGATGTACTTTTTGATCTCGGCTAAATACGTAATCTTGGCATTTGGTTTTGGTCCACACGGCAACCACCGATTTCGATTTGAATTCATCACTCAGAAATTCAATCGCTCTCGGGGTCATAAAATTTGGATTGATAAAATATGCGGATAGGCCCTTAGACCAACACATATCTATAAACAGTGGATCATCTGAGACAAACACTCGCTTGGTTTTGTTAGTGCCTTTTGTGTAAGACCGGATGAATGGTGATCTCGCGGAGCTGTATCCATTGAGTTTAATGAACACTAAGCGACCTTTGTTAACGAACAATAAGATGGGTTCGCCTTGAAACTCAGTGATGGCATCAATAACGGCATTGGGAACCCAACCGTTAACAGCGTTCACATATTCGATAAATTGTTCAGCGTCTGGAATACAGGATAGATGGTCAGGCACATTGCGTTCATCCACTGAAAGCCCCCACTCTTCCACTTCTTTTGGCAAGACTCTCATTCTCGCGATGTCCATAACGATATCCGTGAATTTGATATCTTCAGGTGTGAGTTCACGGTAAATGTCAGCAGGTATATTCAAACCGGCTAGGCGACATAATTCTATAATGGCGCGATGTGGTGTTACTGAGTGGTCGTTTGAATAGGCGTCGATAATCGAAGTAGGTCCACAAGACTCACAATTGAAACTACCAGTGCCTAAAAAGTGGGTCCCCTTGTTGCCACAGGAAGGGCATAACAACTCGACCATTTCACCAGCACCTAATCTTGGGACCAGGTGACCAAACGCTTGATCGATTGTTTCTTTGGTCATCTTTGGAAATAGATGCTCTTTCAAATATCCATTGACTAGATCGGAATCCATACGCATCTCCGTTTCATTCATTTACACCGAAGGTATAAAGGAAGAATGGAGCAATACCGCGTTAAATTGGTTAATTAATGAAAGAGATTTGAGTGTTTAGGAGGTGTGTAAGATTAGTATAGCTGTACAGAAGGGATGATATGTCGTAGTGGACGGTAAAGAATCGGTTCCTTACCTTTCAAAAGTTAACTCTGACATTCGATTTCAATGTCTGTGCATGTTCAGGTCTAACACCACTTGTCAAATGGGTGTGAACGATACCTTTGGGCTGATCGTGTTCTGGACATGCAGCAAGACATTAATCGTCGTCCACAAGCGCATTCACTCGATCCATCTCATTTCCAATCCAAACATAGTAAGGAACACCTTCAACTAATTGGTCTTCTTCTCTTTCTGGGACTGGATGACGGTGCGCTACGCCGCGCTTCTTTACACCAGAGTTTCTGCGGCGATTGTTTTGCATTCTATTGCAAAAATCATCGTGACTTTGTTGCTCAGTTCTACGTGACATATTGTAATCTCCTTTTGTTGCATACTTTAGTTATACAACAAAAAAGCTAGGAATGATTATGTTGCGTACCAAAAGTGGGGGGAATGTATTTAGAAGTGTTGTATTGCTCGGTCTGGACAGTCGCCGGTATCCGCATTACAACCGATGATCACATTCTCACTGTATAGCGTTGAATCGTTGCCAAAGGCTTGCAACATTGCGCCCTGTGACACCCTACGAGTCTTTTTCTGGTGGATAACACCAAGGAAGCCTTTGCTATCCAGATACGCTTGCCATTGCTTAGGCGACATCTGAGCGTATTGTTCCGGTTCTATGCCAATAGTGAGACGACTGGTCGCTGACCTACTACCTGACATCGCAAAGTGTTCTATTTCTTTATCCGCCAATTCAACTGAATATTGGTATTCGAATTTATCCCAAATACAGTAAGAGTAACTATCCACTTTTGTTTCTTTTGGTACAGGTTCACCCTTGAAGCTACCAACTCGTACAAATCTACTTTGTGAATAAAGCGGAAGCGTAAGTTTCGTGTCACTGTCATATAAAGCCTGTAGAACCGGTGAATGAGATTCAAAGGAGTTCGGTTCAATACAAAGCTGTCGCACTTTTAGCTGGTGGCCATCATCAAAGTGATTTCCTAGACTGATACGAGAAGAGACATTTCCTTGATGCACCACTCGATGGTACATGTCCATTGCATAACCGTTACTATCTATAATTGCCGCTAAACGAGAATCAAAGTCATGATTGCCATATGAGCTGCCTCGTGAACGTAATGTAACCTTCACTCTGTTACTAGAAATGCGCTCGATACCTTCAACTTGAGTAAATATAATGAAATCCGAATAATGCCGTGCAATTTCAGTCACAATACGCATTGACTTAATATCACGTTCCACCAACTGGCTCTCATGAAGCTGCACCTTTAGCGAATTAACCAAATCAGACTGTTCACCGCGTTTACTCAAACTCTCGATCTGAGAAGACAACATCGTAATTCGCTTTCGAAGAGGATGACCAGGCTCCCTATGATATTGCTCCAGACTTCTTCTTAAAACTTCATCATTCTTTATCATTTCAAGCTGAGACTGGAACTCTCCTCTGTCTATATCCACATTGACTGTCAGTGATACACATTTAAAATCAGCACCAGTGCAGTTATTCACTGATTGACTAACTACATCCACATCGGCTACTAGAGGTAGTAGAACCTTCAATGTCTCCAGATAAGCGCCGTTATAACTTTGACTCGTCTTTACATAACCACGTAAATCCGCATTAGAGACAGCTAAATACGCGGCTTCATCTTTCAATTGCTGAAAGAGAGCCTGCGTTACTTGCTCGCTCGGAACTACGCGCTCTACAGTTGCGTCGAATGGCTTTGCAGTCACTAGGCTAGACATTAGAAACAACAAAATAAACATACGTCCCATACATCACTCCTCCACTGTTAACGAACTCAAAGCAGTACCATACCCTGCGGTCTGTAAGCCCACGTATGGAACAACAAGAGGATACGTTGGTTGATAGCGCTCAATTCTAAATGGGTATCTCATTCCGGCTGCGACTTTAGAGAAGGCAACATGGGGTTCGCCATTAAGCATCAACATGAATTGTTTAGGGGTTATAACCTGTGAAGAACACACGGCATCAATGCATCCTTGTCGGATCGTATTAATCTCATCTGTATAACGTGACTCTATCCATGCTTTATCAAAGTTGGAATCAACGAGAAGCCAATCATCAATATTCGTTTCATCCGCATGGAAATCCGTGGCTACCTCCCGGATACGAACAGTACTAAACACCGTCACATGGGACCCCAACAAAGTTGTCTGCTTTGTATTTTTAGGAAGCACCAATTCTCCATTAAGCAATTCACAATAGGTTGGTATCCCTGAACGCTTGAATACTGAATCAGATTCGGAACCTTTTTCGTAATAGTACCCACGACCTATATGGACTATCTTTCCTGACACGTTGATTGCTACTTCTGGCTCTCGGTGAAACAATTGAGCTGTTGTCAGCGATTGATGTGATAAGTAATCATCTGCCGATGCGAATAACATGCAATGATACTTAGCCCTATATTCGACCTGCTTTATGGACAGCTCTGGGACACTCATCTTCATAGTCACATACCGAGTATCAGAGATTAAAGATGGAATGGCTTTTACGAGATCATTCATCTGCTCGGAACCAGGTAGGGCAAACGAATAGGCAATGTACTGAGACGTTGATGGCTCTCCTATGGAATCAAACACAGGCACCTTATTCAGCTTAACTTTTTGTGGAACGAACTCCGTATCCTTAAATATCGTAGATACCTTGATACGTTTAACAAGCTCCTTTTGCTCCTTTGCTCTTAGCCTTAACCACTGAGAATAGATTCCGTCTTCTGCGCGGAACTCAATTGGTAACCGAGAGTGGCGTGACTCTATCAATGTAAATTGGTTTAGCTGCGCACTGAGTACATCTTTGGGCTTTGACTCAAGTTGCGACATGCCACTAGCACTGTTATGAAGGCTTTGACTGATAGCCTTAGCAATTTGTTTATCGACTATCAATTTAATGGTTGTTTCTAAGCAAATGCCAACATCGCATTCAACTTTATCCTGAGCTAAGACAATAAGATTCTGAATGGATGGCTGGTAAGAATACACAAGTCCATATTTGTCTCCCTTGGAAATGGTTTGCTCAACTCGTTCCAACGCATCAACTTTAGCGGCTTCCACACCTAAAGCTTCTAAGCCAACCGTAGTTTGCGCATCCATGATTAATAAACTTCTCCCTGAAACCTCATATGCTTCAGAAACGAACGACATGATCATCAATGCGATTGTGGAATATATCTTCATTCGGAAACCTAAAAAAAACCCTATTGGAGTTTGTATACACCAATAGGGTTTAGTTATTAGAAATATCGATTAAACGTCATCAATATGGGCATTATGTATATTTTGTTTCTTGGTCATAGTTCACGTCACCATCGATTTCTCCTACTGAACCTCCCAAGCCAACTACAGTATCAAGCTTGTCGCCATTGATAATTTCATCGGCATCCATTTCAAGATTTGTCTTGTCGCCAGTAGTTAAAGCTGTCGCAATATCCAACTTATTCGAATTATCTCCTAAGTTTGCGTCAGACGTACTTGGGTCCATATTTCCATCGCTTGGAGCATCAAATCCTGTTGATGCTAGTTGAGTACCACTTTCTCGCATCATAGAGTCATGCTCTGCACCATCGCTCGGTGCTACCGATGTGTCAAACTGGTTAGGAGTATCCATCGCTACTTGCGTACCCGATAGCTCAGTGCTTTGCTGCTCTTCGGCTCCGGATACTGGCGCTTCAAAGCTCGTTGACGCTAAGTGTTGTTCACCCTCGCGCATGGTTGAGTTCATTTCTCCGCCATCAGTTGGTGCTACCGATGTATCAAACTGGTTAGGAGTATCCATCGCCACTTGCGCTTCAAACTGTTCAGCGCTTGGCTGCTCGACCGCTCCTGATACTGGAGCCTCAATGTTCGTTGACGCTAATTGTCCGTCGCTTTCTTTAGCGATGAACTCATTGTCTGCACCTGTACGCGCCGATTCCATGTCACTATCTGAGCTCGCAGTAAGGTCACTATTAGATTGACTAGAACCAGTAGAAGCCAACATTTCATTACGAGCGCTCGGCAATTCCTTTGTCCCGTTAGCTATCTGAATAGCTTCATCAGAGTTAATCTCTCCACTTTGAACTGCATTGAACACTTCAATGCCTTCATCAGCAGTAAGTTGGCCACTAGCAATAGCTTCCATCACAATCTCTTTATCTCCATCAGCCATACCACTGAACTGTGAAGACTCCAATAATGCTAGGTCCATTGAACCGCTTCCGGTAACAGAAGGCGAACTTGGATCACTTTCGTTGAGTGATGCTAGTTTGGTTTGATTCCCCATTTTGTAATCATTTTGAGAGTCCTCAATAGTTCCCGCGCCTTGATTGCCGTTATTGGAGTCAGTGGGTGCATTCGCCAATTGGGTCTGATTTGTTCCTGTCTCCTTCTCTGAAGTATTAGGGCGTTGTGTATTTGCAACAGCATCAGTTGCCTTTTGAGTAGGAGCACTCGCCAGTTGTGTTCCTGACTCTACATTGCCCGACTGTGCTACTGAACTTTCAGTACGTGAGTTCGTAGGTACTGTCTCGTCCACTTTCTGCGGTGATGCACTTGCCACTTGTGTCGCTGGCGCTACATTTGCCGCTTGTGAGTCGGATTGTGGTGCTGAACTTTCAGGGCGTGAGTTCGTAGGTACTGTCTCATCCACTTTCTGCGGTGATGCGCTTGCCACTTGCGTTGCTGGCGCTACTGTACCCGTTTGAGCCACCGACTGTGGTGCTGAACTTTCAGGGCGTGAGTTCGTAGCTACAGTGTCAGTGGTCTTCGACGTATCTACCGTTTCGGCTGACTTATTATCAGGAGCTACCTCTTGATTACTTTGAACTTGGGTAGGCTGATTATTACTGTCCTCTTCCGGCAATGGGTTACTTGGTAATGCGCTAACAACCATTGAAGCTAGTTTGGAGAAACCTGTTTGATCATTGCCTTGGGTTGGTTGTGTCGTTGTTTCCTTTGAATTATTTGCCTCTGTTGGTTGAGCATCAGGTTGTGTATTTTCTGTTGAAGCAAGCATCTCCTCTTTCTCTTGCAACGACGTAATTGCCTGATTAGCCGTCATTTCACCTGAACTAACAGCATTGAACAGTTGAGCTCCTTCTTTTACAGAAATCGTATTACTGTCAATGGAGTCGAAGATTTGTGATTTCTGTTCGTCACTCATACCACTGTTCTCTGATGCCTCCATAAGTGCCAAGCTTTGCGCTGCAGTTTCAGCGAATTTTGTCATTGAACTTGGTACTGGTGATGGCTCATTTGACGGTACAGAACCCGGCATTGCTGTTTTCGCTACGGTGTCATTAACACCCGTTAGTGGCGCTGTTCCGTTAGATTGGCCCTCTTTAATTGCAGCTTCGTTTTGCTCTTTACCTGTCGTTTCAAGTTGTGACAACTTCACTTCATTCGGTGTATCTTTAGCTGCGTGGTAAGCTTTCTGGTGTTCAGCCCCATCCTCTGTTCCAATCTGCAGATAATGTTTAGATAACAATTTGCCATTTACGACATCGTAATTCTTATTGACCTCAGATTGATTTGATAGATTCGAAACTTGCTCATCAGTAAGGGATGTACCAAGTGTTGAAGCAACATGAGCAACGTTGTTGTAATCAATGTCTCTGAATCCGTCCTCAGAGCCACCCATAAACAGTTTATAGTCCTCTAACGCTTTCATGGTGTATTTGCCCGATGCAAGTCCACCTACTTCTTTGGCAAATGACTCATCCTCAGACATTTCCGTTCTTAGTTGTTCTATATTCCCAACCGCATTATTGTGATGCTTGATTTCCGTGTCACTGAGTAACCCATCTTTATTGAGCGTGTTCTCATCACTGGTTAACGCGATCACAGCGGCACCATACACACCTTCGGAATTAGTGGAGAGTCCAAAATCACGAGCACTTGGGTTAGTCGCAATTTGTGGTCTTGTTAATAAATCAGCACCTTTATTCAATGGAGATTCTAAGTGCTTCATATTTTCTGCGGCTGGCTCTGATAGCTGTTGCGCTGTCGCAGAGTGAAACTGAGAAACTAGCCCCGCTGCAACGTCGTTTACTAATCCACCAGCATCTTTCGCAGCACTCTTAACTTCTTGAGAAATTGGAGTTGGATTAACTGTATCAGTGGCAGTTTCAATGGCCTTAATTTCATCTGTTTTCTCAGGCGCAACTTTTGGTGCATTGGCGCGAGCCTTAACAACATTTTCCTCGTGATCATCTTTGATATTTTTGGTGGTCAATAATGTACCAACCTCACCCAGTCGTTCATCTCGTGTTTTCTCAAAGCCTTGCTGGTGTCTTTGAATTTCTTCCGGAATGCCTGCTACAGCTGAGTTGCTGGTGGTATCTTTCACAGACCCTAAATTGTTACTCATCGTGGCAAAGTTTTTCGACATATCATTAAGTGCTTTGTCACCAATCAAGAAGTCGGCTTCATTGAATTTCTGCGAGATATCCATCAAGCCCGATTTCATTGAATTCATGTCTTTAGCGTTCGCCACTTCTTGATATTGATTAACCATTTCACTTGAGAAAAGTACTGCTGCAGCACGACCCACATCTCCGTTATAGTATCTAGATGCATCACGTTGTATTTGGAGGTTTCGGGCCTGAGCATTGGCCTCAACGACTCTACGCTCCTCTGGGCTCATGTTGTCCATCTCACGTTCGGTGTTATAACCATTAGCCACCCACTCTTTAAATTCCTTATTGTTTGCCGCATTTGTAAAATTGGTTGAATAATTTTGATTCAAACCTTTTGCAACTCCCAATGCGTGTTGCGTCGTTTCTTGGAATTGTTTCGCAGCTGTATAACTTTTCATGTCTTGAATAGCATTTTGTCCCGTTTCGCCCCAACCAGTCGTTCTTGAAAGACCATGAACCTTTTGAATCGCTTCTTGACTGGTGTATTGAGCATTGGTGCCGCCTTGTTCACTGGTTACGTAACCTAAGCTTGCCTGCAATGCCTCTGCCTCACGTTCCGTAAGGTTAAACCCGCCTTCTGCGTTTACCTGAACTCGGCCATCAAGACCAACTGAGATATCACCTTTGTTACCACTAGATACTCGGTTCGATTTATTGTTACTTCTATCCTTACTTTGCGAATCGGTCACCGACGTTTTATCCGACTTACTACTGGTAACATCGTTTGTTTGAGTGGTGGTCGTGACACGACCACGGCCATGTCGACCATCCGCCGTAGAACCCACTTTTGTAGATTGGTTAGTTTTGTTATTTGAGCCACTGGAATGCTGTGTGCTGTCAGATATTTGTGTTGAATCCTTCGTAGTTTGAGTATTTTGAGACGATGAACTCTCCGAGCTATCCGCATTGTAGTTAGCACTAGCAGCGCCACCACCACCCATCATTAACTTACCCATCAATTGAGTAATTTCTTGTGTATCTAGATTGGTGTTTTTCTGTAAACCTTCACGAACCTGCGATGCAAATTGAGCATTTTCAGAATATTGACTAGAATCACTACCGTTCGCACTTTTCCCTTTTTGAATCTGCGTCATAAGCTGAGAAAGCTTGCCCCATGACTGTTGATGCGAAGCTTGGGCTGATTGAACTCGCGACTCTGCCATACTTGATGTAAGGGACAAGTTACTGGTCATATTCGACATACCACCGAGTGTTGGCATATTTTGATCTTGAATTTGATTTGTTGAATGAACCACACCGTTATCACCCATAGTCCAACTGTGATTACCCATTCTGAGTGAGCCATTTTTGGCACCAACGGCAATATCTGGAGCGACAGCACTAGGATTAACATGTGCGGTTCCCCCGATCTTGCCAGCCATACTCACGGTTGCGTATTCGCCACCTTTCAAAAGCATATAAGCCAACATAGGAACCATTGTCGTCATGTAAGAAGCGGTCGCTATATAACTTCGCGCTTCGGAATAGAAGTTGGACAACCCCCCAATGGTGTATGCTGTTTGCTCAGTGAACGACGTTTCCAACGCATTTTGAATAGACCAATCGAGATAGAAGTTAATCAGAATCATCACGAATGGATACAATCCAACCAAAACTAAGAATCGCATGTATGACGCGGCGATCTTAAAGCCCCCTTCACCAAAGATGATAAAGAAGGACATAAGTGGTGCTGCAAACCACACGAACGCTTCAAAAAATGAGATGGTGGCAGGGGCCATTTCAAGCCACAAGTTTCTGTCACCTGCCATAGTGAAAAGACGCTGTTGTTTCGCTTGATACTCCATAGCGTCAACAAGTTGGCCTCGTGCAGAATGACTAGCATCTAACCCCAGAGCGTTCTTTTTGACGTGATAATCAAGGAAGTTATTCATCTGAAATGTGTAGCTGTCCATTGATGCAGAGCCCAACTGCTGAAGTGCAGAGCTTACTTGTGACGGTGAAATGCCTTTCCCTTCATTTAACTCATCGAGTCCGTCTGCTAATTTCGATTGGTCATTATCAATGTACGCGCTCAGTGCAGTGTAAGCGTCTTTACACGACATGAACGACGGTTGACCTTCAAGATACATGTCGATGTACCAAATCGTTGAGCTCACCTCCATCGCGGCCCAAGCATCGATATTCGTCAATACATTACCAACCTTCGCCTCTTGATAGGCTCCACCAACTTCCATGTCTTTGAACAAGCAGCCATTCATGTAACTGTCTATGCTGCGTATGAAATCACTATCTGCATGTCCAATAGTACGAATATTCGGACTATTTACAGACCCTTCAATGGCCACCAGCGTTCTAAGTGCGTCTAAGTGTGTGCCTGAGTTCTGAGGCATCACAAAGATGTCACTCAAAATATCGATAAACGCGATAGGTACTTGAGTCGTTACAGCCCCACCTATCGCCAAACCCACAGGAATGTCAGTGAAATACGCTGAATCACCCGTACCAGCATGTTCGACAACAATGTCGACCCTCGGGTAGAAACACAGCATCCAGATAAGATAGCCCTTGCACACTGTTCCTAAGAATTCACCACCAACCTGACCCTTTTCAAAGAATTGTTTGAAGGCTGCAACGAAGAAGGAAAGAACTAATCCAAGACCGAACAAGTAGTTAGGCTGTCCAAAATCACCTGTTGATGGATCGAACGCCATCGACAAGCCAAGGAAAACTTGTCTAGCCCAATCAAAATTACCAATGGTATATATCAGAAATTCCATGACTTAGTTCTCCATACTCTTCTCAACTAACATATGCAAACGGTTCTTAGAGTCTTGTTGTTCATAGTGACGGTCCACAATGTCCATCTGCATGTTCAATATTTCTCTTGCTTCTTTGATGTAGGCTAGGGCATTAGCATCGCTGTCGGCCTTTGCCGCGACTGCGACCGCATCCAAATACGCACGAGCAGACGCGAAAAATTGCATCGCAAAGTTGTACGCATATTCATTAGCAATTGCCTCGTAGTAACCTTGGACCTCTGAACTTTTTCTGTATTTGGTCGCGAGTAAAGCTATGTAGCCATACACATCCATACCGCCACCCTGTATGACTGCTTTTTGAGTAGGACCAAAATCATTCGCACCGCGAGCACCTGTACGATACACCTCTAATACGCCTGAAGTTCCGTCTGTCGTACCGTCCAACGCCTCTAAGAACTGTTTGTTCAACGGCATCCAATCAATCGTTTCTTGGGTAATATCGAGACATTTGGAGCTGGCCACCGTATCTGGGTTACCGTCATTACACTTGAGCCTTGTCACTTGTTCTTGAGTATCAAATCCACCAAAAGCGATATCTAGCAAAGTCAATGTCGCTGGTACGGGAGTTGTCGCAATTGAAGAGGTTTCGACACCTTGGCGGTCAGGGTTAGTGTTATCAGCAACATCACGGATTTCTGTCCCAACTAGAGACATGACGGTTTCCGAAAATCTAGGGAAGAAGTCAGAGGCACCAACATTCATTTTTGATGTTCTCATGCCGTTAATTAGCAGGTTACCTGTCAGTAATTCCTCACCATTCTGAACTTTTTGGGAGAGCTCAAGCAATGAAGTGCCTGGGACCATGTTTTGAAACCAATCAGCTGAATCTGTCGCAACGCCCGTTGAGTTTGCGACTTGACTGATTGCCAAAGTATCTCGGATTGATTGTTCGTATGGGCCGACCGCATTGGCCATTAATGCCTGACCCGCTTCACATGAGTTCTTGAAAAATTGGTTCCATTCATCCATCGCTTTTTTCAAGGCTTTGATGTTTGCAGCACACGTTGGACACAGAGCATCTAAAGCTAGGTTGAAGGCATACGACGCACTACCCGCTGCAATTTGTCTCATTGAGTTTTGAAGCATCCCAGTTAAATCTTTGATCATTGAAAATGAACCCAGATTAAGGTCAATCCCGTTACATCCGGCTTTCATCGAAGGACCTTGAAAGTTCACAATATTTGGATCATGACTCTTAACTCGGTATGAAAATGAACCGAGCGCGATGGCGTTTTTGTTACTGGTTTCGTAGTCGACAATGCCATGACCTGTCGAGTAGCCATTGAAGACGCCTTGCATTGGGTTGGCCAACACATTGATAGAGCACGTCAGCGAGGCGGCAACGATAAAAGACCTAATACGTTTCATAATTGATTGCCTCCTGCGCTTGTGCATTGACATTCTTTGTCAAACTTTTCTGTTGAGCTGATTCAGAGGGAGGGATAAACGGCAACACATTGAGAACCAACTCCTTCGCAATTTCGTAGCTATCTTCAACCACTACTCGCTCATAAAACTGATATTCACTTGGTTCTATAGTTTCAGGGTCAATAAGGTGAAGCTTGGCGAGTTCGTAGCTTGCTGACTCTGCAGAGCTATAAGCGGTCAAAGCTTCAGGCACCTCAAGTACGAGAGCTTCATAACGCAAAACTGGGAGCAAGCTTGAATAGAAATTTAGTAGGCTGACTTTCAACGCGTTGACGTCGCCTTTATTCGACGTAATAGCGCCAAATAGCCGCTCGTAATCGGGCATTTCTACTATTTGTAGAGTTGTCGATTGATGGGAGTTTGTAGTGTTTGATGACGTAATCACGGGCTTTTGTGACTTGTTAGCCATCACTAATGTACTGAATGTCAGTAGAACCACTGGTATAAGCTTCATGACCATATCCTGATAGAGAACTAGGATTAGTGTTACTTAACGCCAGTACAAAAAATTCAAATAAGGAGCCTTTTTTCGGTAATTAACGTGAAACTGATATAAAAAAGCCTGCTCATTAACTAATGAACAGGCTCCAATTAACCGCGATAAAGCTAGTAACCTTGCTGTGCTTTGAGGTTCGATTCTAAGATTTCAACTAGATAGTTTGCGTCTGTTAAGGCTCTTTCTTCATCAATATCTTCAAATCGTGTAATTTGCTGTAGTGACTCAACTGCCGACGCGTCGTTAAATTGTTCTTCTGAAATCACATTGGCTGTCTTTGCCTGAATAAGAACCAATCTTACGATTTCACTCTCAGTCACAATACCTTGTGAAATGGGCGCTACAAACTCACCGGAATTACCAACTAAAAACAAAGCTGGCACTCTTTGAACGCCTAGCTCTTTATATTTCTGCTTGGTATCCGGTTGATACTCAGGAAACATACCATTTCCCATTGGCGCTAAATCGATGCTGATCGCATTTACATTAAAGCCATATTTGCTCATGAGGCGTTGGACAATTGGTGCTTGGCGTTTACAGTAATCACAAGTGCTCTCAAAAAAGAACCATAACCCTGCTTGTTTTGCTACTTCTTGTACCACTTCTTGTTCTGCACGATTCTTAGCTTCATTCTTAGCATTAAGAGCAAAACTCGATGTTGGCCTTGCTTGTGTTTCATCAAGAAGAGGGTTGTTGATGACATCTTTCATCCACGCTTCCCTAAAAGCAGTCGCCTTGTCCATAATCACACGTTGCATGTATCGGGCTCGTTGGATGTTATCCGGACTAGGATCATTAATCGCTTCACCAACAAACTCCATAAAGTGCGCTCGTATCCATTTCGTCGACATAGGTTCAGGACCAGATTTTGTTGCACTTGGAGGGGCTATAGGGACTGGTGGAGGCTCGGGCTTTTTGGGTTCTTCTGGTTCAGGCTCCCCATAAAAGTGCCAACCTTGAGCGGCACTTTTATCATTGACGAAATTTGCATCTGCCGTCGCGGTAGCTACAAATGTAAGGGCGCATAACATCGAAAAGCCTAGATAGTTCGATTTCATAATCTATACCTCAGCGGCTTTGGCTTTACGACGATTTCTCGCTCTTTCTGCACGACAATGAGCACAACCAGTACCAGGTCTTTCAGTGTGGCCAATATATTTTGTCCCACACTGACATTTGAAAATGTGAATCGTACCGTCACCGATACGATGAAGGAGTTGAACAAATCGATTGAAATTCACGTAAGCACGTATGTCTTCACTCGATTCATCAAATACTCTTGCATAAGCATCAAGCATCTTGTCGATATTGTCTTGAAGCGGCAATTTAACTGATGGGTCATTGGACAGGATTGAATAATAAGCCCAAAGCTTATTCGAGATGGAAAACGCTTCCGGTACTTGATGAAGAAAGCTCGCATCTTTACCCATTCTTGATTTTTTAAAGTCTGTCTGCATTCGGCCAAGCTCATGTTGAGCAGACTTAGGCACTGAACCTAAAAGGTCTTTAATTGTGGCTGCGTTTGCACCAAAGCGTACAAGATCGAGTGCTCGCGTCTCCAATTTCAGCGCCATTTGAGACGCTGTGGATAATTGTATCTCGGACATATGACTATCCTTTCAAATTGTGAACAGACTGAATTTAGATCATATCGGTCAAGGTACGCATACGAATGCGCTCTACGCCGACATTGTGACTTTGAAATTCATGAGTCTCTAAGGCATTCAACATCTCAGTTTCAGTACCTTCGTGAAATACGAAAGGATTGATACCGGCAGATGTGAACCTGACAATTTGAAACAACTCAAAACTAGCAAACTTAATGATTTCTTGTTGAGTTGCCATTAGCTCAATCATGGCAGAATGCGGATCTGTTTGAGCGAGGTTGTGCATCGCGAGAATTAGAGATTGGCACTGAAAACTCACCTCATCAGTAGAAGGTGTAGATTCAGAAGTGACATTGAGATAAGCGTTCAATCGTGTTCGATAGTTTTCAAACTGGCCTGTTTCAATTGCGGTGTTGAGAACCGATAAACCTGTTTGGTTAGTGCAGCCAGAACGTAATGGGGCAAGGGTAAAGATATGATGCTGCGTTTCTACAAACTTCTCTAGAGTATCGGGCTCGATGCTTATAAATCGATCTACGTCGATGTTAGTCAGAAAGTTAATTGGAGCGGAGCATTCTCTGTTAGTTAAAACAGATTGGTGTGCAGCTAACAATATGCGAGCGGAAATTGCACGCACGGCTGCCATGTGGCCTAGACGTTTCATAAGTAAATCTTCCATGCTTATACGCGGTTTGAGCGATCCCAACATTGACCTTTCAAACACCTTACTAAGCTCACCACGAGCGTTGTTAGGTTGCGTTTACAGTATTGACGTTGTGTTCATTTATACAAAATTACGAATTCCATAATACGCAATTTGTTTTACTGACCTTTTGGATTATTGCATAGATGTATAAAATCTCAACAATGATTGAAAAAAAATATACACATTCTCAATATTAAGTCTTGACTTATTGAAAAATGCGCCGTGCAAAAAAAATCAACTAATTAATCCGCTTGAAGTCAAGTTATCAACCAGTTCCGTAGATACCAAATCTGCAGGGTCTGTCTGTGGTGATTTAGCTTCAGGTATCTGTGGAGAGTTCTGTGAAGAACCGTGTTCGTTGTTGGTGTTCACGTTACCCAAAAATCGATTAATAATTGCTTCACCGGATTGGTGATATAACAGCCCCAATTGAAAAAGAATCGGTAGTAACCAACTTCGGTTTTCACAATGATTCAATTCGCTCAACAAAACTGGGAAATCACGTTTAGATATTCTAAATCGCTCATTAACCTTCTCGCCGTTGAACGGCATTGTCAGCTCAACTTGTGATGATATCTTTTCCCAGTTCGACTCGTGCAATCGCTTAATCACTGCGCCTTTGTTTAGTATTCGCCGCAACATGATGCGCTTAAACTTAGGACTATCGGGGACCTCGATAGCTCCCCTTTCCACCCAAGTCGACAGGTTAACATCGATACTATTACTCATAAGCTACGCAACCTTGTTTGAATTAACACCCGCGATTTGTCTAGCTAACTCAGCAAAACCAAGGCATACAGCAACTTCATGTTTCTCGACTAACTTCACAGTATGTCTCGGAAATGCACGTTCTAGTGCTCTCGCGAAATCTGGAGCTGGACCACCAGACACAATAAACTCTTGTATGTCTGATGCTTCACCAAGCATGTTAGTAAGTAAATCGACTGCTTCATTGCACAAACTGTCAATCAGCGGCAAGCAGTCAAAGACATCATTAGCGACAGGGAAGTCATACGTTTCGGCAAATATTTCGAGCTTTTTCGTGTTGAATGCTTTGTCTACCAACTCTGTGCTGATGGACGTACCCAAAACCTCAGACAGGTAGGTGCTCAGGCTTCTGAGAATTTTCCCCTGACCTAGTTCGAATGCCTTTGTACGTTCTTCGTCGATTGTAAGCCCCGTAGAAGTCAAGAAGTCGGTTGTTCCATAACCTGGATCAACAGTTACTCTCGCACGGTTCCCAAGCGCCTCCATAATCCCGCAGTTCATTTTCATTGCTTCAGACTTTGCATGATAAGTAAGTGCGCCAAGTGGCTGCGGCAATACATGTGCCTGTTTTACACGGATCACTCGCCCATCCACATGATGTTCACCAATCATAAAATTGAGTAGTTCATCTTTACGATCCAGCTGGTTTAATGGAAGACCAGCCACCAGCAAGTCAATGCAATCCGTTTTTAATAGACTTAAGCCACCGATAAACAGCGCCTTGTAAGCCGGACTTGAGATATAACGTTTATTAAGAAGTCTTTCGTTGGCGTCAGTTGCTTTAGACAAAACTCCCGGCCCCACTTCATAACTACTTCCGTCAATGTTGACTAAAACCGTATTTCGCTGAGTTGTGCCAAACGATTCCAGTCGCTTCAGCTCTGTAGGATTCACCTTTACAGCTCTTGATGGGAAGCAATGGTAATAACAGTGATCGCCTGTTATTTCAGATGCAACGCAGGTGGTTCCAAATCCTACATCTATCGCTGCAACTTCCAGTTGTTTGTTCATAATCAATCACTCCGATCATTTGTCTTGATGTCAAACCTAGTGATACACAAAAATTGATGATGGTTTAGCAATTAGTGAGGGTATTTTTCATGTTTATTGTTAGTTGTTGAAAAATATCGTGCATGAATCGAATAAAATTGTATTGCGTATGAGGTAAATCGAGATGCTTGGGAAATATTGATAAACACCGTAATAAATCGGTTAAGGAATGACATTTGTAGAAACAATTGACAAAAATTGCATAACATCGTTTCTATTTTGGTGGGATTGGGAATTGTATGGGAAAATTTGCGCGTTCTTGAAAGCAATTAGCCAGAAATCGAAAATCGTTACTCAAAAGAACGTCCATCAACCGACATACACATTTTGAGCGGTACTGATAATCCTTATTTTCAATGACGCGCCTTAACGAAAGTAATCTAGTTCTGATCTTCACTGCTAATCAACCACTATGAAACGATAGTTCGTTTCAGAATTTGGCATCACTGTCCCTACATATATCAATGGTGGTATCAAAATTCGATTAAAATTGAACCTCCGAAAACATTTGCACCTGCTAATAAACTGGATGTCTGACCCCCCCCTCAATATATGTAGGGAATTTGAAAATAAGGATTTTATGAGTGTGGTGGTCATATCTCCTACATATACATGGGGTGGTATCAAAAAGACGAAAAAGTGACTGGTGACAAGGAAAATTCACGCAAAAATGCGGCCTTTAGTCATATATCAGTGGTGGTGTACCACCCTCCGTATAGTAGTATTATAAAGGGGGAGCTAAAAAAAGGCTCCCGCCAAGGGAGAGGTCGCTGGCGCATGGCAATTTAGAAAAGATCCTGCCCGAGAGTTAATCATTGACCGTGACACCCTAAGAATCAGAATCCGACCCTGCCCGAGCATCAATCATTGACCGTGACACCCTAAGAATCAGAATCCGACCCTGCCCGAGCATCAATCATTGACCGTGACACCCTAAAAATCGGAATCGACCCTACCCGAGCATCAATCATTGACCGTGACACCCTAAGAATCGGAATCGACCCTGCCCGAGCATCATTCATTGACCGTGACACCCTAAGAAACGAAATCGACCTTGCCCGAGCATCTTTCATCGACCGTGACATCCCATGAATATGATTCGACCCAGCCCGAGAGTGAATCAATGACCACTTGGCTAACCGTAAAGAGTCTAACCAAGACATTGAAATCCAATCCTGAGCGGTACAGCCCTTCTTAAAAACAAAAAATAAATATAAATATCCCAAAATCATCTCAAGCCGATCGGTACTACCCAAGATTGAGTCGTTGCCCGAGACGGTTCAATTTCACGGGATGACAATGAATATGAATTAATTACTAAACAATCTAGAAAATGGTGTTCAAGCCAATTTTCATTGACGGATTTTCAGCTCACGATGACCAGCGGATTCTCGGGTGAAAGACCGGCGCTGGTGCCGCGTCATGCCATCCCGTTTCAGTGCGAGACATGCGGAATTAATTCCCACGCCAGAGCGAGCGGCTGGGTGCTGGTCATCGGCAGGTTCCAAGGCAGGGAGCTGGTGGCAGGTCATAACGTCCAGTGTCGGTCACAGATATTGAACTTGGATATTAGTTACCAGCGAGCCCCGGTCCGTGCATTCATCTCCAGCAGGTTCTCGGGTGATAAACCGACGCTGGTGCCGTGTCATAACATCCCGTGTCAGTGCGAGACACGGGGAAATGATACTTACGCCGGAGCGAGTGCCTGGGTACTGGTCAACCGCCGAGTCCCAGGCGAGGAGTTGGTGCCGGGTTTACCACATTCAGCGTCAGGCAATGACATTGAGGTTCAGTTTTTGATACCAGCGTCGCCTGTTGACCAGCAGGCACTCGGGTGAAAAACCGGCGCTGGTGCCGGGACACATCATCCGGTGTCAGTGCAAGACATGGGATTCGTTACCCACGCCGGAGTGAGCACCTGGGTAATGGTCATCCGCCGGTTCCCAGTCGAGGAGCTGGTGCCGGGTTTACTGCATTCAGTGTCGAGCAATGACATTGAGTTTCAGTTTTTTTATCAGCGAGCCCCGGAGATACTTGTGACCAGCAGGTTCTCGGGTGATAACCGAGGCTCTTGCCTGATTAAAAAGCCTAAGAGTACATTCGGCCCAGAAATGTTCGTCTCCCAGTGCCTGTCCAAGAGGTAGATAACGTCGAGGTGCTGATGACCAGCAGAAAACTGAGCGCCGGTGGCTGGCTCGCAACTGAAATGTCATTCAAAGATGTGGGAATCGAAATCTACGCCGGAGCGAACACCAGGGCGCTGGCCAGCCGAGGGGCTGGTGCCAGGTTTTATTGCATTCAGTGTCAGGCAATGACATTGAGTTTGATAATTTTCATACCAGCGAGCCCAGGTGATACTCGTAACCAGTAGGTTCTCGGGTGATAAACCGGCGCTAGTGCCGGGACACATCATCCCGTGTCAGTGCAAGACATGGGAATCGACATCTGCGCCGGAACAAATTCTGGGGTGCTGGTTATCCGCCAGTTCACAGCCGAGGAGCTGGTGGAAAGTCATTAGTTCCAATGTCATTCAGAGAAATTGAGTTGAGCGACTGCACGAGCTCGAATCGTTAGTCACCAGCTGAATTCCACGAACGCTGGTTATGTCTAGTCCCCCTTCCCTGTCGTAGCGAGACAAAGCGTTAGGCTAAACAAATTCAAAATCGTGGCTACGACATTCATGATTGAACCATTGTTCATACCAAAGTAAACACCCGCAGACCTGCCCTATTCGGAAAGCAATTCTGAAATCTATTAGCGAAAATTCGTCCCTTATTTGAAAAAACGTCGATTTAATTCATGCAGTATCAACCAATACCCCATTTGGGAAGGAGACAGGTTTTATGCATGAACAGACGGATGTCCTTGACGTTCTAACAGCCGAACTTGATGTTCTTACTGAGGACATTGAGGCTGATGTTCAGGTTAAAAAAGACGATATCCATGCAGATTTAAAATTGGGTTTGATCACCAAGAACCTAAAACGTAATGCAATGGAACTGAAGGCGGTCTATGCCGAAGCCGGTGAACTTATAGCCGAAATGGAAGACTTAGCTGACAAGTATTACCGAAAACCTCAGCTCGAACAGAACCATAAAATTATCAAAGACAATTCTTACCATCGTAGAAGCACGTTCGCCAATACAGGCCATGTACTGATTGGGACTAAGTATTACACCAAAGACAGAGACGGTTGGGAGATGGTGATGTGTTTTGAACTTCGAATGCGTGACATGAGCCGCTTAAACAAAACAACAAAAAAGAAGGCGTATCACTTTGATCCCGATAAGAAGATTCCGAATTCAGAGAAATACTATGAAATTCCTAAGTTCGCGACGAAGTACGAGAACAAGTCAGAGAACAAGATTCCCTACAAAGTGCTGACCCACCCTTTTTCCAAATCACAATGTAAAAAATACATGAGGGATTGGGAATTAAAGCTGTTCCTAACATTTAAGCAAATTATCAGTCCACCCACACGACGTTACCTCGGATTAAGGGAGCGCTATAAAACGCTTCGAGAGGAACGACGCGTATTACTCAGCATTTTCATTGCAGATAGAGGGCTCCCACTAAGCAGGGAATACAACCGAAAAATAGGCGAGCTAGAAAAGGTCATCGCTGACCATTACCCAGAACTCATCAATCTCTAAGGAGAATCACCATGGCTGAATTTAAGCAAATGCGACGCCACATCCCCGTTTCAATCGTGTGTCGAAGCGAGACAATGTACCGCTACTTAGGTCAAAAAGGCGGTCAATTGGTTGGCGCAACACAACGAATTGCGACGCTGTACGAGTCCACCGAAGACAACGATGAAAACCGTGATGCGGTAGTGTCTATCTTTGAAACCAACTTTGAACATTTGGAAGAAGGTCAAGGTGAGTTTGCAAGACAGGCTGATGCAGTAAAGCGTAAATACCGCAAACAAAATCGCAATGTACCTTTTCCTGAAATCGAAGTACCAGATAACCACAAAGTCGTCATCGATGTGACCCACCCTGTCTTCCAACGCGTGTTGCAGGTCATTCGAAAATTCGACAACTCGATGGCGGTCATGGAAGTACTTTGGATGGTAGGCGATGTCGACGAAGAACGTTACAAGTACGCGAAAATCAAACTCGCTTCTACGATGTCACGCTTCTCTAACGACGTGTTCCGTATTACCAACCAACTTCGCTCGCTAGACACTGGACGTGGCACAACACACCAACGCGTTAATCAGCAAATCAATCAAAAGTTGAAACCAGTAGAGGTGGTTGAAGAGGTCACCGATGAGCAGCCAGATAACGTGTCGGCTCCATTGAATGAAGCTGAAACTGAGCAAGAAGCAGAACCGGTGGATATTCATGCTGGTGGCGCTGAGATATTAGGCGAAGACGAAGACCCACTGAGTGCGGAAGAAATTCAAGCCGTAATAACTCAAAAATCCGATGAGTCACTACAGGAATCAGCTTAATGCGAATGTTTGATGGCGTCAGATCAAAATTAACTCAAAGTGCAATTATCGTAAAAGAGAAATTGCGCTTGAAAACTGGTGAGCTACATGAGGAGTTCGCCAGTGAAACTATTTTGAAGCAGCAGCAGGAGATCACTCGCTTGCAGAAAGAAGTCGCAAGCATGATCAAATACCCGCCGACGCCAGATGGTGTCCCTGTCTTAACGGAGGGGGACATTTTATTCGCTTATAGAGGCATTATTAAGGAAACCTTCCTTGCCGTAGGCATGCTCGAAGGTACAGATAAAAGCCTGACTCCATGCTTTATGAACACGTACATGCATGCGATCCGTTCTGTGATTTCATTTTTCCACCTACTGCCTGCTAGTGAGTACCATCATCACAATGAAGTTGGCGGCCTACTTCGTCATTCATTAGATGTTGCCTTAATGACCTTAAGAATGTCGAAGGGCTCTCGACCTTTGGCTATCGGATTCCAAGATGAGGAGATGCTACGAGAACCGCGATGGCGCTTTGCCGCATGGTTGACAGGTTTGTTGCATGATGCAGGGAAAGTCATTTCTGACATGAGGATTTCGGGGAAAGAGCTGGATACCACTTGGAACCCACAAATTGAAACCATTTACGAATTCAGTAAAAAGTACGGTATTGACCGCTACACCGTTAGCTGGAATCCACGCCGTGCTAACCATTACCATGAGAAGCTGTCAGTGCTGTTATTAGACAGAGTACTGAGTGACACAGCAAAGCGCTGGTTATATCAATCTAACGATAACCTTTCAGGCCCAATCATTGACGCGCTGCAGAACTATGCCCGTAAGGAAGGGTATATCGAGAAACCATTGCGCCGTGCCGATGCGCTCAGTGCCGAACGAGATCGTAGAACCCAATTCCACAAACTCATCGGACAGCGTAAAGCCGGTAAGAGTCACGGCATTATCTCGGCCATCCGAGATTTACGAAAAAACCGTTGGAACAAAGTCAATGAAATCGGTGCTCGCATGTATGTCATTGATGGGGAGGTATACCTCGATTACCGAAATGGCGTGCAAGACATCATCAGCCACATGAACGCTAATTCTAGCAACTCGGGTCACCTAGCCAGAATTGAATCGAACATTGGTATCGTGGTTCAGGAGATGGAAGAGCTAGGTATTGTGGAGCCGATGCATGAAGAGTCAGACTTTGTGAGGCTCACATTTACAGCGAAGCAAGGGAAGATGCGACAAGTGGATATCGTTCGTATCAGTTATCCAGATTTGGTCTTCGAAGGTGAATTACGCCCACCTAACCTTAAAGACTGTTACATCGAATTTTCTAGCATGGGTGAACGCTTAACAATCGACGCCAAAGGCAGCTTGGATTATACCGAGCCAAAAGATAACCCATTTCAGACCCTTTATAACTTGGACCCAGAACAAGGCTCCCAAGTAAATCGTAATAAAGCTCGTTCGTTGAATTTGCCGGGGCTACCAAAACCACCTGAAGAACTCATGCAAGCTGCCGAAAATCAATCTCCGACAACGACCCCGCAGCAGATCAATGCACCAGCACCGGCCAATACGATCAACAATGGGAAGCCAGCAACAGCGACACCTGCTCAGAAAAACGTTCCTGCACAGAAACCAGCACCCAAACCTCAAGCAACGAAAAAGCCAGCGACGAAAAAAGCAGCGACTAAGGCGAACACCACAAATGCAAACTCACCGTCAAAGACAAGTGGGCCAACAATCGTGTTCGAAAATGAAACAAATCAGTCAGTGGAAGAAAACAATGCGGCACCTAGTGTATGGGATGGCATGAACATCAACGCAGCTGACGACAAACCGGTTCAGGCACCGTCGTCCAAACCTCTAGCCACCGCAGCTAAAGGGCGTAAGTCCCAAACACAAAAAGCACCGCAAAGAGCTTCCGCTTTAAAAAATGTGTCTGATAAAGACCTAAGAACCCTATGTTATGTGATGGCATGGGCGCTATCCAATGGTAAGACCGATGGTGATTCCATTGTCAGCTACAGCTCAAGAAATGCAATCTACGCGCACAAAACGTGGGTTCTTTGTCTTGTAGAGATGACCAACATGGAAATGAATACGACGGCCTTTTTTGACCGCTTCGGAGATGACATAGAGCCAGGGAAAATATTGGGTATTGACGCGACAGAGCACATCAAGTTGGACAGCAGTTGCGTCAAAGCCTTCGCAGAACTGTTCGGTGTGGGCGAAAAACTGTTCTTAGATCAAATTAAAAATTTCAATGACTATGGTAGGCCAGAGCGGATGGATAACCTCGATTTCTTTGCAGGAAAGCTCACCATTAACAGCGAGCAAGAGAAGTTAATTTTAGATTCAAACCTCGCCAAAGAATTGAACTTAATTGCTAATGGAGTCGCTTCTGATGTTTAAGTCAAACACAAAACCCCTGTATGACGATATTCAAGACTACTTCCGTGAAGTGTTTGAGATACAACAAGCTCGCGCATGGCTGGCTTCGGGTGCTTTTTTCAGTGTCGCTGGTGGATATCAAGCATTGTACAACCTATTCACTGAGACACCGGCTCCCGATACGGTGATGCTGACAGGGTTAGGTATGGCCACCAGCTTTGTCATGGCCGCCAAACGATCTTCTGAAGCATGGCCAATTCTAAAGATGCAGGCTCGATTGTGTTCAAACAAACTGGATATAGAGTCTTTGGAAGACACTCGAAAGAAGGCAGAGAAATACAAAGACCGTATGTACTTAGGGACCGGCTTTAATTGGGGGCCTGAGCACGCCATCAATATGTATAAAATCAATGCCCTCCCTTCTGCACGCCGCGACCAAAAAGTGCCTTTATATTTAAGGAAGTTTATCCCCTATAACCCTGATCTGAACGAAGCATTAGGTGGGGAGCCATTCCTCATGGCCTTGGGCAACGAGAAAGATGTGACTGTGCATTATGATGTAGGCCGCGCACACACAATCATCTACGGCGTTCCAGGCTCAGGCAAAACAACATTGTTGAAGTTAATCGCATTAAACAAACTATGGTCAAAGCGAAAATGCTTGCTCATCGTCATCGACCCCAAAAATACGCCGGAAATGCGAAATGGGTTGAAAGCAGAGATGGAGCGTCAGGGTAAAGGGGACCAGTTCTACTATTTTGCCCCCGCACGGCCATCTGAGTCTGTCGTTGTTGATTGCCTAGCCAACTATAACCGAACATCGGAACTGGCAACCCGTGTCGTTGAATGTATTCCAACGGGCGGCTCTTCTGGGGAAGTCTTTAAACAATTCTGTTGGGAACGTGTAAACCAAATTACTCAGGCAGCGGAATACATCGGTGAACGACTCACACTTCGTACCCTTCATTACTACCTGCGTGAAGGTCTAGTTCGTCTCGTAGAGAAAACGTGTGAAACGTACTTCAGTCAAGAAATAGGTGTGGACTGGAAAGCCCAAATGAACGGTCGCATCAAGGCCATGGGATCGCAAGACTGGCTTGAAAACATGATCATGTATTATTCCGATGTCATGGCCAAAGACAAACCTTGCTCTCAACTTTCAGGGATCATTGACGCCTTCCATAAAAAATCATCTGAAGTGAGCACCAAAACTGGCTCATTGAATGCAATTCTGGAACAACTTTGCTCGGCGCCTCTAGATACATTGTTGTCCCCTGATTTAAATAATTTATCGGACAACCAACCGAACGTCGTCAATTTACGCGAGTTATCAAACACAGGTGGAGTGCTGTACTGCGCCACAGACGGTTTAACAGACCCAGTGATTTCAGGCACCTTATCGAAGCTTGTGTCGGCAGCTGCAGCGGCATCGTCAGCTGAACGTTATAACTTTGGTACAGGAGAAGAGCCAGAGGTTTGCTTTATGGTTGATGAAGCCCATAACGCGCTTAATGATCCAATACTAAATTTACTCGCCGTCGGTCGACAATCCAAATACGAACTGTACTTAAGTACCCAGTCCATGCCCGACATCGTAGAAAAAACCTCGCAAGCGACCGCCGATAGGATAACCGAGCTGTGTGCCAATACCATCGCCATGCGATGTGAAGGCAAAGTAACTCGTGAATATGTATCAGAAAAGATGGGGGCTGCCGATCTAAGAAAGCATCAAAAGATGATTTCAAACAGCGCCTCAACACAAGACTCCGTCTCTTCATTCAATTCAGGTTCTGGTGTACGTGAGTCATCAGAAGAGCGCAGTTTATTTCCACCGTTCATGGTATCGGCCTTACCCAATTTGCAAGCTATATGCAGCTTCTCAAATGGAAATAAAACCCTACTCCGCCTGCCTGTAGAGCCACGTTAAGGAAAGATTATGAAAGTATCGACCAAATTCAAAAAAATTACTGCCAGCGTTTATCTGAATCGAACGATCGATAAAGAGTTGAGCGAGCGATTGAATTATCAAGCGTTTATTTGGCCGTCTCTTGGTGAGGTTCAAATGCGAGTAGTGAGGTTATTCGGTGACGTTGTGCCAGCTTCTTTCAATGAAGGAGAAGAACAACTCTTACTTGATGTGGTATTGCGAGAGATGGCCGACACATGGGATGAGCATTATGAGAAGCACGGTAAAGAAGTCGCCTTCAAGCACATCTTTGTGAAAGTGTTTGACCGAACCTCCGAACTGTTCAAAGTCATGGTCACGTCAGAAGACACAAAGTCAGGCTGCGACCTAATCTGGGACCCGATTCGCTGTTCATTTTCAGACTTTGCTACGTCCAGCCGCGTATGTTGCATGGAAGTCATTGACAGAAAACTAACCTCAGAGAGCGAGAAACATTGTCGCCAACTGAGCCTGTTACTGCTCCCTCAACTCTTCGGTCGTCCTGAACTCAATACAATGGGTATCGCTCCCTACGCCTTCGAAGATCCTCGCTCGGTGAATTTGTTAGACCTGTTACTCAAACCTGAAAAGATATTGGAGGCTGCTCATGGCGCATGATACCCAATCTTTTATCGACGAAGGTAACAAAGCCTTACTCGGTGATGGTGTCACAATACTAAACCCGTGGGTAAGGTTAGGGTTTATGATCTGGTTCTTCTCTTTGTTGTATTGCTGGTTTGGTATGTCAGCAGAGCAATTTAGAGCCGACGTCATCGATGAGGTGTCCATTGTCCAGTCGACAATGACCGAAGAGCAATCAGAAATAGTGTTCGACCGTGTAAACGGTCAATACCAGACGACGATGGTCGATACGGGCATCTCCAACGTCATTGATAGATTTTATATTAAACCTAAAAAAACCAATGGGTCCGGGGTGTTTATCGCAGGTATCTCAGAGCGGCTGGTTGATAACACAAAGATGTGGTGGTATCGCAGCATACTTCGCCTGAACGTACTCATGGAATGGCTTCTTTTAGGTGGGGTGCTTATCTTCGCGTTCATGAGTGATTCTTACTACGAATATCGTAAGCGAATCTACGCCTTTAAACAGCACAACGTGAAAATAGCGGCCATGGCCTTTCGCATGATATTCATCATTCTCTTTTCACTGTGGGTATTCCTTGTTGTCCCCATCATTGATGGCGAGTTCTGGCGATATTTACCCCTATTTTTCATTGGTTTATGCATCCTGTTAACCACCACTATCATGCGTGAATTCCAACGCTTTTAAACAGACATAGGTAATCAATCACATGCGGATATTTAAAAAGAAGAATCAAGAACCAAAGTCATTGAGAGAAAGCCTCAAAGAGTTTACGCTGCGATACCGGTCTATTCACAACCTAAATCGTATTAAGGTCGGTTTCATTGTTTTTGGTGTGTTGTTCGCGGTCGGTCAAACCATATATCGAAGCCACTATTTCAACATGCCGGTTCCTCACATAGCGCTCATACAACTGGAGGGAGCTGTAGAGAGAGGCAGTCCGACAGCTGATGGAACTATCCTGTCAGAAAGCATAAGAAAAGCCATGAAAGATCCATTGGCTCATGCCATTTTGATTGAAGCGAATTCACCGGGTGGTAGCCCAGTGCAGGCCGAGATATTACATAGGACGTTAATTTCCATGAGAGAAACCACCAATAAGCCGGTCTATTTTTCGATAGGTGAAATGTGTGCGTCGGCTTGTTTATACATCAGCTCCTCGGCAGACAAAGTGTATGCCCATAAAAACTCGTTGATCGGCAGTGTCGGCGTCAGAATGGATACCTGGGGATTCGACAAACTGATTCAACAACTTCAAGTTCAAAGACGGACATACACAGCGGGTAAAAACAAAGCCTTGCTAGACCCGTTTTTACCCGAGAACCCTGAAGCAACAGAGCACATAGAGTCACATGTCCTCCAGCCATTATTTGAGGAGTTCAAAGGGGCGTTAATTGAAGGTCGTGGCGAGAAATTGGAAACGGACAACCCGGACATCTTCACTGGCTACATTTGGACAGGTTCAGAGGCCGTTGAAATCGGATTTGCCGACGACATTCAAACGCATTTCGAGATCCGTGAAAGTCTGCGTGATGAGTACCAAGTGACGGACATACAGAACTATACCAAGCCTAAGTTCAGCATGATGAAACTCCTGAGTTCCGATTTCTGGGCCGAGGTGTTAGCGAAAACCGCCATGAAGTTAAACTCAGGCAGCGAGATGGAGCTTAGATAGACAACTGGAGTGTTCGTTGTTCAATGAAAGACAGCCAACACTCCGCCTCTACTGCCAAGGTGGTGCAAGAACGTCGGTTCGCCGCTGGTGGAGGGATGGCAAAAATAAACGTCGCCCGTATACGATAACATAATATGGTAATGGGGGTCAGACAAAGACAGGCAAGTAAATGGGAAATTTCTTATCTCGGATGCGTCTTCACCCGAGTGAAAATCATTAACTGGGAATTCAAACTGTGAAGTGCATTGCACATTTGTTGAGAAGATGTAAACAGACTTCATCGAAAAACCCGTGCCAATAATTGTGACGCAATTCAAACCCAATCAAGAATTTAGCCATAAAAATCATATACTTATGCATAGGTAAAGTTCGAGCCATTGATATGTGAGAACAAAAAACATACAAAACAACCATTTACAAAACACCTTACATTAACCATGGCTATACACAAAGTTCGGTAAACAGCAATATCTTATTTGGTGATTTGCCAATACGAAAACCCTTAATTACTATTAATTAGTATGTTGAAAAATCTCAAATTTTTATTTAATTCTTAATGCGGTTGGGTGTCATTATGAGTAATAAGAAAACAGGAAATGAACCTGATACACACGCCGAGGAGCTCAGTTTGAAGCATCTTCGTCCTGTATCTTTCGACAGCGACACAACAGCTGACGCACATACCATTTTGCACAAAGTGTCTCTCACGGACCATGAAACGAACAAGTTCGATGCGGAATGCTGCAAGAAAGTGGCTGATAAGTTAAAACGCCTATACGAATCACGTGGTCTGATCGATGGGGATCTTACTGAGCACCACAAAGAAATGGTCAATTTTTCACCTGAAGTTGAGTTACAACGATACTTATCAAGCCAACCCAACCAAAACCAACGGCCCAGAGAAAATCGTCATTCAGACCACCAGCATTTAGTTCAAATTCCACATTACTCACTTGATACATCGGATGAACGCATTCTTGCAATAGTGGCCGAAGGGAAATATCTAGAAAACAAAATGAAAGAGCTTGGCGCTAAAGGTGGTGGGATCAATACCATGAAACGCTCAATCAAATGTTTAATGCCCGAATGGGTACTGAAGCATTTTGACGTTATCACTCCAACCCATTACAAAGCGCTCCATGTCCATAATTACACGGTCAGTCGGGAGGAAGCAGAAGCTTTTTTGGAAGCCTGCTCTAAGGTGAAAATGGGGTTCTTTTGTATAGAGGAGAAACCAAGCTTTCAATAGGCAGCGGTACGAACAGATATTTTCTATTTCTGTCATTCCACTTTCAGTGGAATGACTTCCCACCCGCTCGATTCTTAACTCACGGGGTGGGCAGACTCACTCAGAACATGCTCAAAAGTAAATGACGATTCATGAAGCTTACTGGCCGTTGTCTCAACAGAATTTTGGCCAGGTGTGAAGATTGTACGAGCGCCCCAAAAAGGTTTAGGGACGCTTACTTGATTAGAAAATGAATTTTAATCCTGCATCTGAGGCTTAATAAACTCATATTTCTTGCCTTGTGTGTATATAGCAGGAACATGAATGTTTAGCATTCGATATGAAAACTTCTTTCCACATGTTGAACAAGCCCAGTCTTCTATATTTTCGACAACGCGATAACCTGATTGTGGAAAAGATGGGAGATAGAAGTAAAACCCTTTTGGTAATTTAGCTGTAACGTCTTTTACGTACTGCTCGTAGCCCTCTACCCCCTCATACCCTTGAACTTTATTGTCATGAAAGAGATAAATTGAACCAAGACCGAGAGATGGTGTGTTCCAGATAGTTACATACTGAGAGTCGGCATCAATTAAGTTCGTCTTACCAAGCTTCATACCATTTTTGTTTTGGTAATCATCACTAACAAGCCCAAAACTGGTTTTCTTATCTTCACCAATAACGTAGCCTGTTCTTCCGTAAATCTTACCTCCAAACGTTGCTGTGCCTTCTTCCTGAAGAACTACATTAGTAAGGATATTTCCTTTATCTTTCAACGTTCTTAATACAGCATCTTCGATAAGTTTATTTGCAGCTGTATTTGCAGCAACTCCATCTTTATACAATGATGAATCAACAGCTATGATCCAGCCAGCTCTTGAGGCTATATGGTCAGATGTTACTAACTTCTCCAAAGAGCCACCAGCAAAGTGAATTGTTGCTCCCATCAAATTACCCGTAGCAAGAGAGATTGCCGAAGCTACATACGAAGCATCACCACGGTTATTTTCTAGAGAAGTTTCAATAGCCTTTATTTCTTCCTCAGTGAAGTCTTTCAGTGGGCTTTGGTAAGTATCGAGTCCCCAAGTGTAGGGCTGCCTCAAGTATGTTTGATTAGCAATATTTAATGCAAGGCTATTATCATCACTGAAAGGTACGGGCTGAACTTCAGTTTTTGGCTCAATACTTGACGAAGAACAACCTGCCAGTACAACAGCCCAAAAAGCTAGAAAAATAAGACGCTTCATTTTTGGAATCCTTTTATTTCACCTACAAATACCTCTTACAAGAACCAATGCTTGTAGATTAATAAAGGAGTTTACTACCCCCCCAATTGAAAAAATAACATTTCATTTTAAATTATGGACTTAACTCAAACTAAAAAGATGTTCTATAGCATATTTTACCGTAAATTTATGGCAACAATATAGCTAGCCGTGATCACAGCCCTTTCAACTGCTTATACATTTTGGACACCGAAACGAGTAAGCGCCGCCTTGTCAACATTCTTAATCGTTTCCCAGCGAGGTCCATAGTCTCTCGCAATCGCACTGGCGAGGATGTGACGGCACAAGCCATTAATTTGTTCACATAATCTTTTGGAATAACGTACACCTTTTTCTACAAAGTCACACTCTTTAATACGTCGCGATCTTTAGGTTGTACGGATTTGCCCAAGCTCAAAATTGATTCGACAACAACGGCTACTTATCGGTAAGTCATAAATGGTTCGACAAACGTAAGTATTGATGGTGCAAGTTTGGTTAGATTTTGGGTCAGTCACTTTAAATCGTCCGTCTCGACGACAGTAAACGTCAACAGTTTGAGTAGACTCATCGACCTTAATCGACTGGATTGCCAGCCCCTGGATATGTAAAAGCCGAGTAAGTAACTGGGTTAAAATAGGAACCATCCATACTGACTAAAAAAGAGATTAGTCTGTATGGTAGAAGTCAGAATTATCGCGTTATGACTCAACAGAGCAGCGAAGAGTCAAGAAGATCTATGATTTAGATAAACACTAGTATGATACTTTTACTCGTGTACAACTGAGTGTTCGAACAAATCAATAAAGCACGTCTGAAGCCATAGATTCGAGCCAATAGTGCTTTCACCTGTTGCTGTGCAGCCCTTTCGGATTTTTATACAGGAAACTGGAAAAGTACTCTTTTAGAAGTGGCTTATCAGACCAAACAGTCGGGTCTGAATATACTTAGATCCCGCCCGTTTACTACATGAAATTACATACCTGTTCATTGATTTATAGTGTCCATCCTTAGCCAAATACAAGTCGAATCATGGTGACACGACTTTGCCAGTATTTAGATATACAATTTTTCAAATTGAGCCACATCGAAGAAGATACTTTGATATGACTTCCACTTTGCATCAACGCCCTCTTGCCATGGAAAGCGGCCATTTGGATCGGGTAAAACCAGTTGAAACATCGGAATTTGCTTGTCATTCATACCCAGTGTGGTTTCAGCGATAGTGAACGTCCCATCAAGCATACAGTCCTGAGACACTTTAACCAACGCAACCGGTACATTGAATACCTCTTCAACATAAGTGATAGGCTCATCTAACTCAATTACACGTTCTTTGAGTTGATTAGCAAAATGATTACCAAAGAAGTGCATTTGAACCGGACTTAAACCCGTGAGGGCGATCTCGAACTGATTATCCGTGCTGACGGATAGACCAACCGAATACACATAATCATTACCCTTTGGGCTAGCAGTCATAATGAACGTGGTCTCACCCCGATCTAACGACTTAGAAATTGAATCAACAACTTTAAAACGTTCCATAATTACCTCTCTCATTGTGTGGATGGGAGTATTATGTAAGTCCTTTTGCCCGTATCCCCCCGATGTATGAATCGTCCAAGCATTCAAAAGGGTTCATGGATTAAACGGGGGGTAACCTGTAGTTGGTTCGAGGTTTAATTTCATGAAACGAAATCGGTTTGCTTCATCTTCACACTGAAAAACGGAGGTAAGGTTGGGATTACTAAAATCCTCCCTGTCTCTTTTATGAGAATGAGTGCAAATTGTACCTTATTTTCTTGATGGAAGCTGTCTTGCTTGGTGAACAGATATTAATGCGTGTGAGTGCTATAATACGAAACACTTAAAATGGCGTTAGGAAATGAAGTACACGACTTAGAAAAATTCCCGGGTGAACCATATCTGTCGCTACATTGTTACCTTTATTCAAAAATTTATACTAAGTCTTCAAATTCTTTCCGTTAATTGACATTTTGAACCAAACTCATCTGCATACTTTTTTACATGGACGGAAGTTCAATATCATTAGTATAGCAAACGACTTTATAATGAATGCTATAATCACATAACAAAAACAAATATAATACCCACAACCATTCAAATTTTGAATGAAAGATGGGTGGAGCCTTTTGTATAAGGCACTGAACAAAGAAAAAAGCTAACCACGTCAAACGTTGCAAACAAGTTGATATATCCGATTAAAAGTATAGGGATGTAAGTCCAAACATTTCCTAAACGTTTATAGCCATACGTTAGTCTGGTTTAACAAAAAGATAAGAAGACTAAGTTAATATTATGCAACTACATCATACGCACGAGCTAAACACCTCATCGAATCCATTTGAAACGTTTGATGAAAATATCATTATGTTTTTGGAACATTACCAGATCCGAGACTTTAGTTTCGAATCCCTCACTGCCTTTTTAAAAGCGGAATACTGCGCAGCTAAAAAAACCACTTCATTAAACATCTCCTATCAGGAGTGGGCCGTGAAGAACGATGAGTATGTATCCACTGTCTCATCCTACTTCATATACAAAAACTGGTTAGTCCAATATGCACCACAAGATTCGAGTTCAATCGTTACACTTCATTGACTGAACGGGCTTGTTGCAAAAATGGAAGATGTGTCTGAGGCTCCCATATGAGCACTTCATTTCATTCGTATATTCCAAAGATATTGAAGAGTTCATTGAGGAAGACGGATCTCTCCTGCACCCTCAGTTTTGGTTCATCGCGACGTAACCAAAAATCAAACTGGCCTTTATTCAACATCCGGAACCATTCAAAACCTTGAATCATTGCCCAGGCCCGCTTTCGCACCTTGAATCCACCTGTGCCTTCGATAAGCTTTTTAATCGGAGCGTGGTCAGATTCAATGCCATTGTTAAGATATTTCACTTGCAGATGTTCTACATCTTGCCGTAAACGGCCTTCACGCTTGAGGCGGGCAATGGCGTTACCATAAGACGAATGTTTATCAGTATTCAATGTTTGGGGGATGAAAGGATGTTTTATAGCGGCGTAAGCAGCGTTTTAGGAATTGATAAGCCGCCTCTTTATTGCGTTTACGAGAGAAAAAGAAACCCAGGCTTTCCCCACGTTTATTGATGGCTCGGTAGAGATAATGCCATTTGCCTTTCACCTTGACGTAAGTTTCATCAAGCTGCCAGGAGGCGTCAATACGAGTGAATTGATAACGGCGTAACTTCTTATGTAGGATAGGCCCATAGTGAATGAACCAACGATAAATCGTGGAGCGATTAACGAAGACACCTCGTTCGGACAACATATCACTGAGGTTTGCATAGCTCATTGCGGTAGTGCCATACCAACGGACACACCACAAGATAAGTTCGGGGGTGAAATGTCGCCATTTGAATTCAGACTTGACCATAACGTGTTGCTCAGTGATGAATCATAGTTAAAGTCTGGCGGCTCGTGAGGTTTTTGCAACAAGCCCTTTTGAAGAGTTAAAGTCTCACACCAACTGGCAACGATTTGTCACCGCACAAAAGGCCATCGTTGATGGGCTCATCTGGGCCAATTTACTTGCGCTGATCATTAGGCGTAGTATTGCGCTTCAGATAATGCCATCGGTCTCATTGTTTAAAGCGGCAAAAAATGTGGATGTCTGGCTGTTACCAATATTTGAATGTATCAGTCACGGCGCATGGTCAGAAATCAGCAATAAAATCGAATCTGCTACCAGTTATATATCAAGGAACGCTCAAAAGTCCGCGCAGAGGAAGTCAAAAAAAACATTACGTTAGACGGAATTTACGCTGAGCTTAATGCTTAAGGTTCTGTCTATGAGGCGCTCTTAAACTTGGGCGGGCTTTGCCAAGTGTGATTGGATGGTTATAGTTTTACTCGATGATACGCAGCGCCAAAGTTTGAACGAAGTGTGCCTTTCACTTCTGGATCGAGGTAGATTAAGGGTGTGTCACTCCATATAATAATGAAAATTTTTCACTGGTATCAACTTATGCAATCTTTCCATCAAGTCTACGACAAAGTTATTGAACAAAAGCTCTATGCACAAAACCCCGTACCAACTCAATCAGCATTAGACTGTTTCAAAAAATTGTTGTTTCAAGAGAAGCTTACCTCTAATGAGTCGTTGAAAAACCTTATTGCGTTGGGACTTGAGCTTGACTTAATTCCATATCTAAAGCGTCATGGTTTAAATGTTGAAAACACTAGCTTTAATACTGGTGATTTGATCGGTATTTACTTTGCTAAGACTGTCAGATTAGACATAAATGACTCTTTGTATATTCGTGGCAAGTTTTGTGGACTCGACCTCGCTGAATCGACAGTAAATTTACAATACTTTGCTCCTAACAAGAAAGTGAATGATCAAGTTCTAAAACTAGCCAAAAGTTATGGTATTGAAGATCAAATTGTACGTGGTTCTCTCCGAGTCTCCCTAGAGGATGATCAGCTAAGTAATGTTATCGAAGACTTCATAGGAATGGTCGAACGGAATCCCTCATTTTGAGTCCAGAAGCTCTGATAGAGCGCATGATTGAGCATATTCCAGATAAGCACTTCAAAATGATTCGATACTTCGGTTTTCTATCAAACCGACTTCGTGGTGAGATGCTCTCTAAGGTCTACGATGCCTTAGGGATCGCGTCTAAAGACGCACCTGAAATGCCCGGCTACGCCGCCATGTTGAAAGGGTATGTGAAGGTTGATCTGTTTGAGTGCATTCTTTGTGGGCACCGTTTAACGTTTCTTCGCTTTAGGGCTGGGGAGCAGCTGTCAGAGCTGGTCCACCATGTTCTAGTTCAAGCCCAAATCAGGTCAATTTAGGCATTTCGCAGGATGAGAGTATCTAAAATCCCGAAAACAAAATGAAAGTGTACAACAAACACTCGTGTTTAGATTGTAGAGCAAAAGTTAGATCAGTCAGCGACTCATTCTGACGTAGTTATGCCGCGATCATTCAGGTAAGGAATCATTCAGATTCCTTTAACCTTGGAGAGAAAAAAAGAACCTTTCCCCTCGACAATTTCTCGTCCTTTCGAGCCCCAAATTATCACCACGTACCTCCTTTAACTGCTAACGTTTTCTATACGGCGACAGGCCATTTATGTGCGTTGATTTATCCCCGTTTATCTTTAATAGTCAACATAAATTCAGTGGGATTAAAGGAATTGATTGGGGGTGCGTAGGCGTTCGATTTACCATAACGGCACTTAGTACGCATCTAAACCAATACTTTTGCTAGTGCGATGCTACTCATCGCGCTAGCTCTTCACAAGTAAACTTGCCATACCTGTAGTTATTGATGATTTTCTAATATTCGATTTGCCGAAACGCATTTTTGTCCAAAAGCGAGCTGTAGGTCATAGAAACACTGTTGCCAATATGCATTTGCGTGCCTATTATTAACTTGCTTACTTTGAACATCATCATGTCACCCATATTTTGCCCACTTTCTTAACTTCGATCCGTGGGCTTCTTTTCACTTTGTCATACCTTAAGTTATTCATGAATTTCGAATATTCGATTTGCCGAAACTGATTTTTGTCCACTTCTGCGTTAACGTAATTACTCAGTTGTAGATCTTGAAATGAGTTTCTACTCAAGTGATTCAGCATCCAGTCGTTACTGAGTTTATTGTTGGAGTCCCTGAGTCTTCCCATTGGTATAAAAAGTAACAACTAGTATTGAGCACTTCATTTTTTGTTAGCTAGGTACTGTTGATATCGCTGCTTTATCGGTCTGATTCGTTTAAGGTGCTGCAATTACTTGTTCCATGTTCAATCCCTTGTGTTATTCACTTAGTTGCTTCGAATGAGTCTATACCTGCCGCTTTGAATGGACAAAAAAGACGGGGGGAGGTGAATTAAAATGGGGGAAGTCCAATGACATATGCCTGTGCTTTCGATGCGACTGCCTAAGTCCTTGAATGTAAGCCACCAGCAAACATCAGTAGTTACTGAATGGCTAACACATAGTTTGGCAAACAGTTAACACGTATAGCACGATAGATCGGCGTGTTGTTTTCAGATGAGCTGAATTTCGCCGTTTCAATGCAATAAAAGTGGGGAGCTTGTGATTGATAGGGACAATAGCCAACATACGACGCAGCGTTTGTTTCAAAAGGCTCAAAATCAATTAGCGTACCTCGGATGAAGGCATGCACCAATTTTGATTGCTCTCGTTTAACCCTTGCTTGCCCCTTCTCGTTTACGACAAACTCACAGTCAATCAATGACACTGAGGAAGAGTAGCCAATCACCTTTCCATAAGACTCTTTCTCTCGTGACCGAATAGAATACACACGCGTCGTATCGGTGGAGCGATGTAAGTTCAGATACAAATCAACTTTCACGTCATGCTCTCCAAGGTCTTAAGAGCAAGAATCGAACAAGGTGTCAATTAGTAATAACGAGCTTCATGAGCAGCTTTGAGTTTTTCCATCAATGACGACAAAACAGCGGCTTCCGTTTCAGGCAGGGAATCACGAGCGAATGCTTCTAAGAACTCGAAATCCAGCGCTTCATACGTAGCATCGAACTGACATACCTCATTCGGAGCTTCAACTGCTGTTCTGTGCATGTCATCCAATAGTTTGCAATGGTCTAGGTATTGCTCGGTCGCTCCATCAAGCAACTGGTTGGTTTCAAGCCAATGAAGGAGCCTATTCCATGCCATGTCTTCGTCCGTGGCATAAACAAGGTATGATTCTGGTTCGACACCTTCTGCGTGAGTAACGACTAAGTACGGTTGTTTCATGTCTATCTCCAATTTAAAACGTTAGGGACTGGGTGCTGCCCACGCCCCGTTCCAGTTAGGTTATGCCAGTTCGTGAGTGTGCTTTGTCGCGATGTCCACAATTTCGCTTTCGAGGAATTCCTTGATTTTACTTTTACGAATTTGCTTCAAGTTCTTGGCTTTAAGTTGAAAGTCTTCAATGGTTTCCTTGCTGGTGGCAATTTTCGATTTCCAATACTGAACATGGTCAGGGTCAGATTTCAGCTGAACCTTAAACTCATCAAGATCACATTGCGTGTCATTGACCACCCACAGGTGAGCAAGCAGATCCGTTCTGGATTTATCTAAGATATGACTTTTGCAGGCCAGCATCGCTGATCGTTGGTCTTTATGCTCAATGAAGGAAAAGCCTGAATTTTCAGGTAACGAAGGCATGAGCACTTCTACAATCTCGTTGCCTTGACTGTCGTAGCCACCATGAGCACTTGGGTACTTCGATAGCATAAGAATGCCGCAATATGCGAGCTCATCATGAATGACTTGATACCAGACGTTGCCCCAAAACATTGCCATGTGATTTCTCCATTCGTTTATGTGTAATGACAACCAAAGCATAGGTTCAACCTCTCTCTTCCCCCCACTCACTCTGGCAAGTCAAACGATATCGACTCTGAACTCCAATATGGGGGAACCCTTCCATTCATCGAATAAAGTATCCCTAACGCCAATCACGGAGATGCAGCATGAACAACCTGACTTTTGAACAATGGGTGGAATCCTTTAAACCAATCATCAATGAGAATGGAGGTAGCGCCATCTTCCTTGATGACAAATGCATCTCATTCGAAACCTATGGCAACGACCTAGAAACCATCAAAACAACCGACGCAAGTCGAGTCTGGACGATCATCGAGATTGATATCGACGAAGAAGAAGATGAGCTGCGTGAGCCTGTCGACAGTAAGTGGGTAATTGTGAATGGTTGCCATTGGGTTAACCGAGTCGGTTACATCATTACTGAAACGAAATGGCAAGAGGGCAATGAATACGAAATTACTTACGACTGATACAAATCAGACCGACTCCTGAAGACGCAAAGAGAGGCAAATATGGACATTAATAATCAAAAAATCGTCGCTAACGATCTACTCAAGGCAAGAAGTACTGCTGATCCATCAATCGTATTGGAATGTGCTGATGGCAAAGTTCGCATTTATTCGTTTCCAATCTCAGACCAAGACAGCAAAGAAAAGATGACCATGGCGCTGCGCGTACTGATGGGTAAACTCAACGTGCTCAAATACACGTTCGTTCTAGAAGCTTGGATGAGTACCAACCCCGACATCCGACCTTCGATGTCGTCTACACGTCAAGAATATATGGTGTTTTTGATCAATAACCGTGTAGACGAAACATGCACCTTCTGGCCAATTCAACGCAATGAAGATGGTTCTGGTTTTGTCACCGAAACACACGATGTAAACCAAAACGGACAATCCGGTTTAATGTGCGATTTGTTTGACACTGAACCGTATGAAAACCTCAGTTTTACGAAAAAAAGAGCGGTCGACAAATTGGTTCTCCGATTACTGAACATGCGTGCAGAAGCAACGCCCACCATGCATTAGTTTGATCGTTCCCATGTAAAAAAGAGCACCATTGTGTGCAATGGCAAAGCATTTCAATCTTGACGGTACTTCGCTGAATGAGCAGGACTGGCTACGCCAGGTCGTGATAGTCTTCTTGCACAAACTAGACCCTGATCATAACGTTTGCTCGGATGAGACTATCGCTCTGCACGACAAATGGTTAGCTGAAATCGTTGAGCCTAGATTTAAGGGATTGAAACATTTAAAGAACTGGGTGAGCTCTCGCTGGCAGGTGCTGCATGACGAGGTCGATAGTGCTTTGCCTACAATTGAGTGGTTTAGTGACCTTGGCTTAGTGATACGCGAGGGGGTGAAATCCACTTACTTGCATGAATTTATTGCAAGGGTCACCGATGCTGGCTTAACGCAAGTGGTTTCGCTAAACGGCTGGCGTGAATCAGAGTACGGTTGGTCGCTTCAAGATATCCACATCACACGCAATCGTGATGCGCTAGACCAACACACCATACCTTTTCGTTATAGTGTAAAATGGGTAGTACCAAAGACGCATGGTGAGGCTAAGCTAAACCGCGAAATCACCCAAAGCACCTATCAGGCTACGCAACAATTGGTGCAGTTGACTATGGCTTCCTCCGGAAGTCCCGCCCTCTACCCGAGCCACAACCTCAAAGCACCGGAAAAATCTGGTGAGACGATCAAGAATCGTGTTGCAAACCTGTGGCGCCACTTCGTTGATTACTACACGCCCTTTGTTCAATTAGACAAAGCACAAGCCCTCAACAAACTACAAGCACAAGCAAAGGCTCAAGTATTAACTCATGAGAAAAAACAACAACTCACCCAATTGTCCAAGGAAAGTGAAAGAGAAGGTTGGGCTCGCCTACTTCAAGACCGTCTGCTTATCTAAGCGCATCGCAGAGCTCGTGAAGAGCGAGACCGTGTCATTTTCTTTCTTGACAAGAACGCTTCGAAAAAACTACTTGAGCGCTATTGCTGCGGTGAATTGCCAAGCTCGATGCAACAACTGCTCGACAAACACTTATGCGTTGCCACAAAACAAGATATCCGATCTCGCGCAGCATCAATAGATTTCCCTGCAAGCTATACCAGAGCAGTGAAAAACGAAATAGTGGAGGAGTGCCTCTATCCAACCCCGCATGCATTGCGACACATCTGGGCAGAGGCGGTATACCGTCGCTTCGACGGTGACGTAGGCTGGATGATACGTTCACAATTTAAACATGTTAGTCAAAACATGTGGCTCGCTTACATTCGAAATAAAGACAACCGCCGACAGCATGATGCCGTTAAGAGGCGCGTCATCAATACTCTGCTGAGTAATTATATGAAGAAGAAAGGCAGAGGCTTCGCGGGTAAGCTCAACACCCTGCTTCGCAGGACGTTTGCCAAAACTCAGGTCGTTGCCACTGAGCAGATTGATGGTTTGGTAGCACAATTTGCCGAGCAAGAAATCAAAGACATCAAATCAAATCCATGGGGGTTCTGCATTCTACTCAAGCATAACCAACACCGTGCTAAATGCGCCGTAGAGGGTTCTCCTCAGAGACAAAATGCCTGCGTAGGATTGTGCCTTGACTGTGTGAACAACCTATCTCAAGAGGGTAATGTTCAAGGTATTTTGTTTGGAATAGCCAATGACATCAAACTTCTAGAGACACCAGAGGCTCCAGCAGCATGGCGTGAGCCTGCATTCACAACAGTTAAAAATGCCCTCAAGCACCTGAAAAAACTGTCCGTGGACCAACGCATTATTGACGCCTTACAGGCGACGTTAAACACTAAGGAAAATACAGCATGAGTCTAGATCTAATGCACCTGCAAGCCCAGTTCGAGCAACAGCCCGAAGAGCTACCTAACTGGGTCTCAGCCGAAAACAAATCACTAGAAGCTTGGCAAGCACTACAGACGCTTGAAAAAGCGCGCCAAGCATACATCAAGAGCCACCGAAAACCAGAGGATTTCAAGAAGACTAGTCTTTGGCAAATCAGGATTAGTGCGGTGGCGAAGGCAATTGCAGTGCAACCTTCCTACCTCGATCTAAATCGCGGCGTGAAGTGGTCGTCTAATTTTCGTGAAGCACTGGATAAATGCAATAAAGGACTAGCCAAAAACAAGGAGAACCGGGTCGAAACCTACCGGAAAAACAAGACTAATGGGCTCGCTGCAAAAAAACGAGATGAAGTCGATGCACTAGTCCGGTTACTTAGAAAAGAGAATGAAGCACTAAATAACAAACTGAGCGAAATTAGCCTAGAAGGTATACGCGTAATTTTATCACTACCCGTCAAGAAAGCGCTGAATTTAGACTTCTAAAAGCGGGAGAGTACAATGACTAATGGACAGCAGAATGCAAAAGAAAACCTGACAACTTCACGCAAGTACTACTCAATGGCAAGCTCAGTCGAGAGGAAGTAGCCAAAAATTGATTATTTCGTAAATCGCCTCTGCCCCAAACCTTTTTAGAGTCTGCTCACTTTTAGATAAGAAAGAGTAATGTTCTTGGTTGCAATCCAATTGGGCAACAGCCTTTTGGACAAACTCTAGCCCATAATTGTGCAAGTTGCATGTTCGTTCCAATTAGTGGCAATCTGTTTTTGCTAAACTAGAGTAAGCGTGTCATAAAATCACCATGTGAATAGAATAAGGTTCCAAGCAGCAATGAAAGTTAAAATTGAGAAGACCTGTGATGGTAAAGCTTTCTTCAACATTCCAGAAATACTGCAAGAAGAATTGCAATGGGAAGAAGGCGATCAAATCGAATGGCTCGACAATAACGATGGCTCATGGACTTTACGCAAAGTTGAACTTGAAGATGATACCCAGTCGAAGTCTATAGAGTACATTCTTTCACAAGACCCTACTTTAAAAGAGCAAATGGAGGATGTGTTTGAGGACTCTGGTTTGAAAGCAGAATGGTTAACTTCCGCAATTCCAGCGCTATCTGGTCTAACTCCGCTAGAAGTTGTGCTTAAAGGTGATTTAAAACGCGATTTAGATGCATTAAATCGTATCAAGTATGGTGATTTTTCTTGAGATACTTTTATCTCATAAAATCAGGTTGATATGTTGAGTCATTGGCCATCTCTTTCCGGATGAAGCCTACTTTGTAAGGCAGAGATACGCTACATGGACTGTAACTAACACGCTTGTACCCAATCATAGTGTATCTAAGGAGCTATGTCGCAGAACCAAACAGACCAACTTTCCCTGCTATGTCAGAATGACCAGACCATCGGTAGGTTTCCAGTTAAGCCATATATCCGAACTTCAACTTATTGATCTCTTCTGTCACCAGAATGATACCAGTTTTTGTGTCACAGAGTGAAAGTGGTGCTTCGTTTTCAAACACCAAACTGGGTTTATTTAACCAGCGTAATGCCGCATCACGATCACCAAAATACTCATCTGCTTCTTTGACCATATCTGCAGCAAGCATAAGAGCATGTTCACTGGCAGTTGGGCTTAACTTTGCGTTCGGCTCTTTCATTTTTCGCTGGAGAGTACGCAGATTAACGCCAATAATTTTCGCGTAATCTGTCTTAGTCAAACCAAGAGTTAACATTCCTCTATCCAGCGTTTCAACAGGAAGTCCTTGACGAATAATTTTTAGACAATCGATTACGCTCTGAGCTTTACTCTTTTCACCCCCGAGCATTGCATAAGCAACACTGAACATTAAAGTACCTCCGAATCTAACTACATTTACACAATAGGTGACAAATGACGTAGTTTGATAACTTTAACACGGAAATGTTTCGACGTTTGCTAGTTGCATAATCTTTTCAATTAATGGCAAGCTGGCTTTGTTTCACTAAAACTAATCCAAGCATCGTATTTTTGTAAATGCTATAAACGAGCAGTGGTTCATGGAAGACAGCTACAATAGAGGAACTGATAGGATTGTTCGCTAGTAATAATTAGCGCGTCTATATAAACAATGAGAGGACTAGGATGTTGCTTTTAAGTGTTGTATCCGCATTGAGTTTAGCTATTGGTGTTTTTGCTCTCTATGCGCAAAAAATTCACATTTGGCTCTCGAAACATATGGATGAATATGAGGAAGAGCTAGAGAAAAACAATCCAGAAGAGCTAAAAAAGCTGAAGAAAAAATACCCACGCACTAACCACTTGATGCAACCGTAAAATTTATTAAATTTTCGGTTAATCTTACCGCCATTCATACCATTTTTCTGGGAAATTCAGATTCAACCTTAAATGAGGTTAGGTTTACAGTAGCTCCAATATCAACATGCGATAATGTAGTGGACATCAAAGTGGTCACCAAAACAATCTTGAAACTCAAATATGGATTTGTTACTTAGGATAAGAGCTGCGCAATACTTATGACTAGGGCATGTTGATCTTTCGTGAGTGTTTTTTGAACAACATAGTACAGGTTCAGCTACTGAAAGCTCTGAGCAAATAGGAAAAACTCGCGGAGGCAACTCAACCAAAATTCACTTAGCTGTGGATAGTGGTGGCCTGCCGATTTGCTTTGATTTATCAGAAGGCCAACGCCACGATATAGTGCATGCCAAAAGCTTAGTTGAACAACTCGATGAAGTTAATACCATCGTTTGTGATAAAGGGTATGACAGCGAACCTTTCCGTACTTTTGTTAAGGAATATGGCGGAGAAACGGTAATTGCTAAACGCAATTACGGGCAGGATATAGACAAAGCCAATATGGATTGGTGTCTATACAAGTATCGTCACCTGGTTGAAAATGCCTTTGCGAGAATTAAGCATTACCGAGCTATTTCAAGTAGAGATGACAAGCTAGAAAGGAATTATGCCAGCATGTTATCGCTGGCATTCATGTTAATGTGGCTACCGATGTATTGCTGAATAAGAAATCTACAGCAAAGATCAACACGCCCTAGTCAAATTTTAGTCTTTGCTCTCCCAAGGGCATTGTTGGCGGCTCTGCCTTCAAGGTTGATAACCAGATCGAGTACGATTGCGCGATCATAAAAGATATCAATGCAGCATCTATCTTGCATTTGATTCAATCGGCGCAAAATCTCGTGTTCGCAAACGCTCCCTCAATCCCATCTACTAATCCAAGTATGCGATCCCTGACATTAGAAGACGCGCTGTTCGCCCCAATTGAGCTCGCGTAACGTGGTGCTCTCCATTACTCTCGTTGACACCTACATCAATGGACATCGTGCCCCCTGGATGGCCCAGCGAGACACGTTGACAAGGCGTCTCGGATCCAGACGCAATTCGAGCTAAATAGGGCACAGTATGTTCGATACACGCCGCGACCGCAGTTCCGACCGCTCCTGTGCCTGGAAACGCTTTGGAAAATTGACCACGTGAATACGAGCGAACCAATAAATCCATATCACCTTGAGGAATTGGCTGGCCACTGCCAGCGCGATAAGTGTGGGCACTATCAATGATGTGCACTAACGGGTTCATATTACGCGATAAACTCAATGCTAACTCGGCATTAGAGAAGAACCCCAGTTCTAATGCAACTGTCGCTCTTAGACTGTCGAGGCGTTCAAGTAAGCCGCAATTGGCTTGCAAGGTGTCTAGACTGTCTGAGGGGCGGATGTTTAACTCATTTGCGTGTACAAAGATATGCAAATTGGCCATGTCCACGACTGTTACTTCGAGTTGGCCAATCCCAGGAACGGCAACAAGCGAGCGACGCTCTCCAGTGGGAAACAAGCCGCGATTTAAACACGAGCCAGAGAAGTCACGAAAATCAAGATCAATTTTAGGTCCCTGTCCCGGTACCCCGCCGATTGCAAAGTCGCCGGTTTTGAGTGGGGTACCATTTGTCACGGGTACCATGGCTTCAAGTACTCGGCCCGTATTGCTCTGCTCAATACGGATCAAGCGATGGTTTTCTGAGGCGTTTCCCAAACCTTGATGAGCCGCGTAAAGGGCGGCACCCGCGCTAATATTGCCACAGTTCGATTGCCAATCGACCGTGGGATGCTCCGTGCCCACCTGACCGAACAAGTAGGCGACATCGCAATCCGTTCGGCTTGATGGGCCGATGATCGCGACTTTGCTGGTGAGCTTATCTGCTCCCCCAAGACCATCTATTTGGCGCCGATCTGGGGTGCCAAAAAGACGCAATATCATCGCATCTCGTGTCGGGCCAGCTGGTGGGACTTCTGAGGCGTCGAGGAACACCCCTTTCGAGGACCCTCCTCGGATAATTTTTGTCCTGATTTCCATATCAATCCTGCGGTTCGTTTTGAACGTTCTTGACGGTGTGATGCTCTCGCGTCAACCACCAAGCCAACACATAAATGGTCATCGAGCCGGCAACCGACAACAACAACACCTGATTCATACTCAGCCAGTTCGCTAGCACCCCGACCACGCCACCCGAAATCGGAATGGTGCACAAAATGATCGCGACCATCGCCCCCAGCACCTGACCTAAATTCTCAGTGGGAATGTATTTAACCCGTTCCGTTCGCAGGTAGAGCACAAACAAAGACCGCATGACGATGAATCCGGTGTACAACAGACAAAAAGCGACGAAACTGGGCGATAATCCCATCCATACGACGAGCAATGATGACATCACCAACGACAGATGACCGACCCAAACTAAATCCCAGTGGCTCACCCAGCGTGTGATTAGCGCCATGAAGACAATCACACACAACGCACTGCCACCGTTTAAATACCCTACCATGTCAGGGCCTTGCCCGTATTGCGTGAGGATGAGGCCAGGAAGAAGCGCGTACACCGCCCCTTCAATGAAATTGGTGCCCATGGTCAGCACCGTGAGCCTTGTCAGTGGTTTTGAGGCCCAGATCCAACGAAAACTCTCGATCACGCCAGAAACAGAGTCCGGCTTGGCACGTGCCTCTTGTTCCGGAAAGCGGACCAAAGTCATGCCAGCCGCTAGGGCAAATAAAAGGGTGCACATCGCCATGACCCCTTCAATGCTGCCCCATGCCAACAATAAGCCCCCGGCGGCGGGGCCCGCGACTCGAGTCGTGTTTTCGATCACTTGAAGCCAACTCTGATTACGCGCCAGCTGCGCTTTATCCAGTTGGGTCGCAACGGAATATTCAAGGACCAGAAAAGCGTAGCCATTAAGCAGGGACAATAACCCGGCCATACTCATCAGCAAGATGGGCTGCTCGATCCAGATCAAGACAAACGCGCCAGCGGCGCGCACTGCATCAATGGCGACGTACTGGGAACGCAGTTTCCAGCGATCGATCCATCCGCCGAGGAAAGGCAAGCCGATGATACGTGGCAGCCATTGCACCATCACCGCCATCCCTGACCAAGCGACGTCTTCGGTGATCATGTAAATGGCGACGGGTATCGCCAACAAGGCGATTTGATCCGCCAATAACCCCAGACTTCGAATCGCAAGAAACCATTCAAAGGGACGCTTAGAGTCAGCCAACACCATGTTCTGCCAACCCCTCTATCTCACTGTACTGATGAAACCACGCTCGCCCCTTGTCGATGATATGGCACGCGTGCTGCTCATCGTCTGCGACAAAGACAAAGCTGGCGATGCTCTCGGTCGCCGCCTTAGGTGCTTGTAAGGTGCACCCAGCAGAGATATTAACCGTATAATCAACCACTTCCGCTAAGCCACATTCACTTGGGATCTGTTTGACCAAGCCAGGCTTAGGGGAAATCAATGCCCAGCCTGTGATCGGCCGCGTCGCTTCTTTGTCCTTGATCTGGCGCAGCAAGTTTTGTGTCGCAAGGCCACACTCCTGTCTTGCCCACAACTCGTTGAGGTTGCACCCAAGGGCGGCTTCGAGACCGTCGCCAATTCGAGCGCCTCCAGTCCGGCTGGCAATCTCGCACAGAACCAGCTGATCGTCTGGCGTATGGAACACTTCAGCATGAAAAGTGGTCGTGTCCGGCGTGGATAAGGCATCCAACACCGATTGAACAAATTGTTGTAAACGTTCAGTCAACGGGTTGTCTTTGGCCAAAGTATAACTTGCAGTGGCTTCGCCGTCGTTGTGTTGAAAATCCAGCGATTCGGTGTGATAACAGGATGGAATGATCGTGTAGGATTTCCCTTGCACGACAATCCCATCAATGTGGTAGGTCCGGCCTGGCACAAACTGCTCAACCATCAGGTTGGGCACGACATCCAACGCGGGAGTAAAGCCTTGGGCGATGAAATGGTCTAACTCAGATTGATCACGCAGCAACGTGACGCCATACGAGCCCGCCCCATTTTGCGGTTTGACCACGAGCGGGAAACCGTACTGCTGTGCGAAATCGAGTAAAGTATGCACACTCTGCACCGCCGAAAAGGGAGCAACAGGCACGTTGGCACGCTGGAGCACGGCTTTCATCGTCACCTTGTTGCGGAAGCAGCGCGCACTGTGTTCGTCTTGACCGGGGATATTCAGATAGGCTCGCAGTCGCGCCGCCCGCTCAACATCGAATTCCGCTTGAGCGACAATCGCCCGAATGGTATGAGTTTTGGCGATATCTAGCACCGCCAGTTCCACCTCACCGTTCGTGTCGTAGTGTTTTACCGCGTGTACTGACTGGTAAGCGTGTTGTGGCAGCATCTCCAAGCTTTCTGAAAAGGCGTCCAGTTTCTCTTGCGAAGTGATGAGAAACAGCGGCTCCTGGCTGTCTTTTAGCCATTCGTGGTAAGGGGATGAGGCGAGGGCGGCTCGATGTAAAATCACTATTGCCATCTGTTGACTCCTGCTATTTGTTTTCAACAACCAAGTTTGAATAGAACCACTGATGTACGGCTTGAAGGCGTGCCATCACCGCGTGACTGTCGTCGCCTGTGACCACCACCGATGCTACATGCTCACCGGAAGAGTCTGTCGCGTTAAAGTGATCGCCGACCGATGCCGCTGTGCGGTAATCATAGATGTCATCAAGTGGGCATGTTTGAGGGATAGCGACGATCGTGCCTTGTTTCGGCCTGAGCATGAGGTACCCTGATAATCGTTCCGGATGACGAGTGAGGTTATGGCCAATCGGGAAGTCACCGCTTCCCCCTGCCATGGCCTTAGCCCACTCTCGATTGAGCCAGACCCCAAAACTGGCCTTGAGCAAATCGTTGATACGAAATCCGCCAGTTCGTGCGGCAATTTCATTGACCAAAAGCTGCCCATCTCGAGTACGAAATACCTCGGCATGAAACGTGGTGGTCGAGAGCGGTGGTAACGCGCTTAACGTCTGTTCGATCAGGGCTTGTAATGGCTTACGTATGGGATCATCGGGTGATAAGAGCACACCACCGAACAGGCTTTCACCATCATCATAGACGGATACATCGCCAATGTAGCGCGATGGCCAGATGACCTTCAGTTCCCCATTTTCGATCAGACCATCGACATGATACTCAGTGTCAAAATCCACCCACTGCTCAGCGAGCAGGTGTTTCTGCGCCTCCATGCTGGGACCGAATCCTGACTGAGCAAATTCACGCAGTTGCTGTTCATCCTGCAAAACCGTTAGCCCCATCGACGCGGCCAACAGCCGCGGCTTCACGACAATGGGATAACCGACTTGCTCAACAAAGCGTAATACTTCTATGACATTGCTGATGGCACTAAACGGAGTCACCGGCACGCCTTGCTCGCTCAACGTCTGCTTCATCAGCCATTTATCACGGTAATAGAGCGCCTGTTGCTCCGTTGTCCCCGCCAAGCCCAGCCGTGCGCGTAAGCGCCCCGCACGAATTTGGTCCCATTCTGACATGGCCACAATGGCGGTAAACGCCTGTTGCTCATGTTGCTTGAGTACGGCCAATTCAAGTGCGTCAGAGGTGTCGTAGTCCTCAAATTCCTTGATTGATGCGTAGTGGGCGTCGGCTAAGGCTTGCTGAGCGGGTGCGAGGTCTCGTCTTCCTGGCGCGGTGTAATAATGCAGTGAGCGTTCAGGTAACCACTCATGGTAAGCCGAGTAGGACATCGCTGAACGATTTAAGATTAAAATAGACATGGTGATCTCCTTATGCATTCAAGCTGAGCGGGTCACACTGGTGGCTGAAGTCCCTCAGCTCACGAACCAAGGTGTGACGCTTTTTACTGTATTGAACGTTGTGATCGGCTTGGGCGATGATCCGATGTTGTTTGATAGGACTTGCCAGTGCATCAAAATAGTCACGCACATCGTCAAATTGCGCGACAAAATCGTGCTCGCCGTGAATGACCAAGGTGGGGACTTTAATATCCCGAGGCTCATGCAAAGGTAAGTTGTACAATGACTCCGTCAAACCCGTTGTGGGGCTGGTCGGATCGAGACGTAACGCACAATCAATAAACTGGGTACGCACCTCAGGATCAAACGTATTGGGCGTTTTAAAATCGGCCCCTGCATGCTGGCGGGTGTTAACCCGACGTGGGGCCGTGGGTTTGGGGGTCGATTTAACAAACTCTGCTTGACCCGTTCCTCCCCAGATCGCGCCCCAATAGACAAAGCCCGCTAAACTGTCTCCGTGACGCCCTGCATATCGACTGGCGACTTGGCCGCCCCATGACCAACCTACCAGCACGGGCTTGTGGCCCGTGGTTTGATGGAGATAGCGCACAGCTTCGCCGACTTGTTCAACATAATCGTCGATGGTTTCCGCGGCGGAATACGATGGGGAGGGGGAAAACCCATAGCCAGAAAAATCCAGACACCAGCAACCTAGCGACTCACTCAGCTGTAAGATCAAGGAATACTCGTTGGCGGAATGGCCCGGGATCGTGAGATGAAAAACGCTTGCCGATGAATACGTGACCCCATGCAGCAAGAGCACTTGAGGGCCCGTCATTGGACCGCACTGAAACGCAGTCAGCGCCGTTTTTCTCCATGGGATCTCATGACGTTGGATTCCAACGCCTCGCATTTGTTGTTCGATGGTTGAGAGCTCGTCGGTATTCGCCCGTCGTAACCAATCCTGCATGCTCGCCTCCATTAGCGATGAACCTTGTTGAGCCAGAAGGCTAAGCTAAGCAGCGGCACAGCGATGGCTGCGGCGCCAGAGTCACGCCCTTTGAGCCCCCGACACACCGTGGCAATACCGTCTGGGCGGATCCCTGAGACAGATAAAGCCTGGCGGGAGTCCATTAAGACCTCGGTGGCCCAAGGTCGTAATACGCCGCACAGCCAGTCGTGTACTGGAGCACGAAATGCCCGCTTGACTTGCCAGGGACCCGACTGCGCCATCAATTCAGGGTAGGCTTGTCTCAATAACATCTTGCCTTGTCCTGAGCTGAGGTTTGCTTGAGGTGGGCACGACATCGCGAGGTAAGGGACCTCACCGTGGAGAAACGGCGTTCGACCTTCTATTGAGCGTGACATTAAAATCTGGTCCGCTCGATGTAACAGCGGCCCCAGACTCAAATCGAGTTCGGCTTCACGCAGTCGCTCCAGTGCAGAGAGCGTTGACTCGCTTGGGTACGCGCGTTGTAACTGCGCCTTGAGTGCGTCGACTTGAGGTGTACCCAGTAAACGCGTCAAGTAGTGTTCTTTTTGCGCCGAACACATAAAAGTCACAAGGGGATCGGGCGAGGTAAAATCCACGCTTTGGTAACTTTGGTACCCCATGAACAGCTCATCGGCGCCTTCACCCAGCAGCAGTACCACGATGCCTTGTTGCTGAGCCGCATCAGCGAGTCCCATGTATAAGGGGACCGAGGACATGGCAGTCGGCTCCCCTAGGATGTGGGAAGCGGCTTCCAGCCCAGTGGCGAAATCGCTCGGAGTGACCGTCACGCAGTGGTGTTGCCAAGTCGACACCACCTTGGAGAAACCCCGCAGCGCGCTCAGATCTTCAATGCCGTCCTCGCAGCCTTCAACGCGGACACTGACCGTCTTGAGATCTTCGACGCCCCGTTGAGCAAGCTCGTAGGCCAGAATAGTGGAATCAAGCCCGCCACTGATTGCAAGACCTAACGGCCGATCGGACACCAATGTTCGTTCGATGGATTCGGATAGGGCTCGACGCAGCTGTTGGGCTGTCACGGGCGACTTAGGTGCAGACTTGGCCTGAGGTGGGCGTTTGTTCACGACCTCACCTGAGCGTATCGTCACCGAATGCCCACGCTCCAATTGTGTCACCCCACTGACTAAGCCCTGCTGATGCAAGGGTTTACCGAACGCTAGAAACTGTTGGACATTGATGGGGGCGATGTCCACCGGGGCCGCGGTATAAAGGGGCTCGGGATGAGACGCCGCCAATATACCGATCTCCGTTTCACGCATCCACAACGGCTTTATGCCCAAGGGATCACGTTGTAGGGTCAATTGGCCATCCGGATGAGACAAGCAGGCAAGGGCGTACATACCATCGACCTCTTCGCCATGGGGGTCAATGAGCGCGCTCACTTCCCCTTTACCTCCCGACGGGACCTGCCCATTGTGCCAATAAACTTCACCATTGTAGGCCGCCGTCAATTGAGAGGTGAGGCGGATTGGTTCAGCTTCTGATTGGTCTGCTCTCACTCTCAATCGCACCATGCCGACGCCTGCATTGGCATCAAGCACGAATCCTTGACCATCAGGCCCCCGCATGTGCTGATGTTGATTGATGGTTTTGAGAAGATCCAAGGCGAGATCCTCTCGCCCTTTTTTAAGACTAACGGCCGCAATTCCACACATGGATCACACCGACTTTAAGCTGTACATGATGGTTTCTTGAGCGTCTGGGAAATGACACTGGTTTTTCACTGCGACTTGCGAACCATCGTCGAACGTCAAACTTTGTATCAATTGCTTAAGCGATTCATCGGAGAAACGCGTTTCCATTCCGCGGCTTCGGTACCATTGCAACAGTACCTCGCGATCAATGTTTCCATGGGGAACCAGAGACTCTTCCAAAATATCTCCCGCTTTCGAAAAATCGATGGTTTGGGTTTTCTCACAATAAAAACGATCGAGCACTTGGCGTCCCTTGCCCAACTCAATCATCTTTTCATCCATGGCATACAAGCCCAGTTTGACGGAAGCTCGAACTTCTCCTTGTTTGGCCAAGGCCACCATATTCATTAGCGCTTTTTCTGCTTCCTGAGTGGTAAATCGATTGACTAAACGGTCATTCAGGACATAGTCGTGGTATCCGATTAAGTCGCTGTTTAATGGCGCTGTAATATCTAACACATGAATAGGTGGGGCATTCGGCGCAAGGGCTTCTTGCAATGACTCGCACATGCCTTTGGAAAAATCGTAAACGGTCACGTCGACGTTTTTAGCCATCAGGTGCTCGACCAAATCTTTGGTTGACGCGCCAATCACTGCGACTTTATCGCCCGCTTTGATCCCAGCGGTGAACAGTTCGAGCTCTGATTCACTCGGCTTTGCAGACTTGCGGCCTTTTTCCCAAAACAATCCCCCTACAATGTCCCAACCGGCGGTTTTTTCGTTGACTACTGTCTCTGTCACTATGTTGCTCCTTACGTTTTGTTTAGAAATTTTGCAGGCTTGACCAAATTGCACAGGGTCAATCCATTGATAGCTGTTTGGATCGCGTTTTACGGCCTTCACATGCAATCGCGCCGTATGAGTGAAAGCGTGATCGCCAAAAATAGGAGAGGCAGGAGAAATGGGTTGCCCACTGCAGTGCGCGACATAGTTTGACAGCGCATGCAGCTGTTCTCCTTGCCCCTGTTCCAATGTGCGCTCACCTCGGTGATGTAAGTTCACTGCCAGCACCCCGTGGTCGGTGATACCACAGCGCTCACCCAGCCCATTTGTTGACACTGAGATCCAGTCCACCCCAGACTCGACAGCTTGAATGGCGTTGGCCATCGCCAAGCCGCGGTCATCATGGAAATGGGCTTCCAGCTCAATGTCAGGAAATTCACAACGTAACGTACTCATGAATAAGCCAGTCTGTTTCGGTTCCAGTAAGCCAACACTGTCCGCAAAACACAGTCTTTGGGCTCCCGCTTCCACTGCTGTTCGATATGAGGTCAGCAAGCGGTCGAGTGGTGTTCGGCTGGCGTCTTCAATGGTGTAGCGTACTCGTAGGCCATGTTGCCTCGCCTCGTGGACTGATGCGGCGATCTTATCCAGCAGCGCAGGAAAGTTACTGCCGGTAAGCCGCGTTCGTTCAGTCATTGGATTAACCCCAAGAAATATCCCGACCCAAGCAGCCCCCGAACGCGCAACGGCATTGATATCGTCAGGGTGAGCGCGTGCATGGGACAAGATGGGGACCCCCAAATCCATGCCAACGACTGCGCTGACATGCGCCATCGCTTCCTCGGAGATCAAGGGGTGGCCGACTTCGAGCATATCCGCACCTGCGTTTACTAGGCGTTGGGCTATCTCGCAGACTTGCTGTGTAGAAAAATGCACATCAGGGGCTTGAAAACCTTCTCGCAATGTTGCATCGATCAATTTGGGGAAGTGTTTCATTGCCACAATCTTAACTCCACGCTTTACGCGCTATCAGCGCCCAAACACGATGAGGGATTTCCATAGGGTCGTTGGCAAACTTAGCGGCCAGTGCCGTTTGATGCTCTTCATCAAACGCATCCACTTGGGTAGGGGAAAGACTGGCCGAGATACCTGCGCTCGCTCGGATCCGGCCACGCCAACGCTCATGCGAATATGGAATCGTGCAGTCAAAGCTGAATGTCTCTAAATGTTCAAACCCCTCTGTTGCGACATCAGATAACCAACGCGGGTAGAGTCCCGAACCGCCTGACATCGACCAATTTGGGTTGTGTTTGAGGATCAACGATTCGGTCAGCTCGACCATGTTGCCGGTGAGTGGGAGCCAATCAAAATGACAAATGACCAAGGCGCCACCTGGCTTCAAAACGCGGCGACATTCACGCGCGACCTGAGCTGCGTTAAACCAATGCCAGCATTGACCAGCCGAGATGACGTCCATCGACTGGTCTGCAAACGGCAATTCTTCCGCGCTGCCTACGTGGTAATCCACCCGCGTTCCAGCTTGTTGATCCAGAGTCTTCGCTTGCTCAATCAATTCTGAAGCCACATCGAGTCCGCAAACGTGTGCTCCTTGCAATGCGAATTGACGGGCTAACGTTCCGGTCCCAGTCCCAATGTCCAGAATTGATTGGCCCGATTGGCCTATTGCATAAGGCTGTAAACGAGAAAGTAATGCCGGTGGGAATCCTTCACGATGCTGCACATAGTCACTTGCTGTTTTGCCGAAATCTATTTCATTTGCCACTTGCTCACTCCCTTTATTAATAACGAATTAACAAACGTCACTGTTCTTTTACAAATAACATAATTAATAAAAAGTGCTACACAGAAAACTGAAATAAATAACAATCAAATATGAAAATTTGATCTTCCCCTTATTTTTAAGGATTATTTATTATTAATAAATAAAACATTTAAAGGAGTGATAGAAATATCAAATTCACTAAGTTGATAAATTATTTGGTGATTAATTGCTAATGAGCATATTAATAATTAAAAATATAGACTTTAGTCTAATGTTATACATGAGAATTAAGTGATAAATATTCCTTTAAAACAGTGCGTTACAGCTACAAAGTTATAAGGATATAAAGTGAATAGACTAAAGGGCCTAAATTGGAAAGGGGTGGAACTCCGTGAAGTAGAAGATTGGATTCTAACTATTAAAGACGATAAGGACGGGTTCTCTTCATTAAAGTATCATAAGAAATATATTGATGATGTTTTAAAAGGTCGCGGATTCATATTAATTAAAGGGCTCCCTGTCGATCGCGTTTGTTTAAATCAATGTGAAAAAGAGATGCTGAATGTTGGCTTTTTATTTGGGGCACCCGTGTCACAAAGTAATAAATTTGACTTCATTGGACACGTGACCGATAAACACAGTGATATCTCGCAACCCACACAACGAGGGTATGAAAGTCGCGCGGCGTTACCCTTCCATTCCGATCGGTGTGACTTATTGGCTTTGTTGTGTATCCATCCAGCCCGTCATGGTGGAGAAACTCGGTTGGTCAGCGCGGTTTCCGCGTTTGATCAGTTACAACGCTCTCATCCCAATCTAGCGCGTCTTCTTACCCAGCCGTATCCGTTTGACAAGCGAGATGACGCTCAAGAGGGTGAGCGAGGGTGGACGATGCTGGCCCCTTTTTCCTCTTCGAATGGAAATTTCGTTTCGCGTTATGTGCGACGCTTCATTGAAGGCTCTCAGCGATTTCCCGATGCACCCCGACTCACCGCTGACCAACGCCAAGCGATGAACATGTTGGACCGTTACTTAGAGCAAAAAGGCCAATCATTGGACCTGTCGCTTGAAACGGGTGATTTGCTGCTGATGGACAATCATCGCCTGCTACACGCGCGTTCTGAATTTACTGACACATCGAGTACTGCTGAAGACAAGAGGTTGCTGCTCCGGCTATGGTTAGCGTATGAAAGCAGTCCTGCGCTACCAACAACCTACCAAGAAACCTACGGCAGGGTAGAGGGTGGAACTTACCGAGGCGGTGTCTGGCCGCGTGCTTTCCCGCTCTCAAATGTGCCTGCCAACATGGTTGATGCCAGATGCTTGATGGAGAAACAACTTCAGGGCGACTGGATCGCGGAGGGAGAACAATAGTGATGGAGACCTGCAGTTCCCGTTTCATTCACGAGCGCTTGAGTAAGATGGTTATCTCCTAATTTCAAGCTGATCTGCTCCAACAAAGCGGGGTATCAAACATAGCGGTTTCGCATATTTATAGTTATTCATGAATTACTAATGCAGCTAAGTCACTGGCAAATTTTTGTTCAGAGACGTGCTGTGAGTGCCAATGGCACCCTTCATCACACATTGATAAGTCCACGCATGGGCTAATATACAAAAATTCTATTTGTTTAATGATTCACATCTATCAACTACCGTCAGGAAAACCTAGTTGGTGCCAAGCTTCATAGGTAACAACAGCAACAGAATTCGAGAGGTTCATACTTCTTGCATCGGGTAGCATTGGGATACGTATGCGCTGCTCTTCTGAAATAGCATTGCGTACATCATCTGGAAGGCCTGAAGTCTCGGCACCAAATAAAAGAACATCGCCTTCTTGATAACGCGGCTCATCATGAGGTCGTGATCCCTTGGTCGTCAAAGCAAAAATCCTACGCTCCCCCATCTCAGAAAGAAATGAATCGTAGTCTGGGTGAACAGTTACTCTTACAAGATCTCGATAGTCTAATGCCGCACGACGCAATTTTTTTTCCTCTAAATCAAAACCCAGCGGCTCTATGAGGTGTAAATGACAACCATTGTTAGATGCCAATCTAATAATGTTGCCTGCGTTTGCAGCAATCTTGGGTGTGAACAGTGCAATATGGAACATAGTGCTAAGATCTGTTTTGGTAATGATGTGTCGGAAATATACCGATATTTTGCGATTATTTCACAAATTTTTTTCTATCAGTTTTTTTATACACTCACCAGTAGGCTAGGCTCATTGAAACGTAATGAAATCGCACTTTCACTCACTCACGTGTAAAAAATTTGCCCATTTTTGGTCCGTATAAGAAACAAAATAGCGACCCGCACTGTCTTTGCTGATTGTGATAGTGGTAGGTTCGCTTGGTAGTTCACGACTCCAGCGCACATTAAGCGGTTGTTTGGACTTGGCAATAAATAGTTGCCCGTCACGGTACTTAAAGGCGGATTTGGTGAACTCAACAGATTGTTTAGAGCGCTTCTTTTTAAAGGTTGGGTATTTAGCTCGCCCCTCAAAGAAGTTCTTAAATGCGACTTGTTGATGACGTAACGATTGTTGAAGAGGTACGCAAGAGACATCATTCAACCAAGGAAACTCAGGGTTTTTCTTGAGTTCAGTCAGGTAGCTTGATGCTTTGTTGTAGATAATCTTGGTTTGGTCATTGTAGTAAGCGTCAGTACGCCAACGAAGAATAGAGTTGTAAACAAATCGCGTACAGCCGAACGTCTGCTCAAGTAAGGTTACTTGCTCAGGGGTTGGGTAAATGCGGTATTTGTAAGCTCTTTCTTTCATAACTCACAAAAATACACCAATTCTTGTGAGTGTAAATAAGGTTAAATGTCTAACGAGGAGCGGCATTTCCTCCCCTCCATTCGCGCTTCGCGACTACGGAAGAGGTATCCATGCCGAAAATTAAGATGATTCTTCTCCTCGGCAAAAACGCTGTCTATTGATAGTAACGTCCCCTCCTCGGAGTACCTAGAAACCTCCCCCCGTTTGGTATCGCTGGTGGTTGAAATCATCGCCATCGAAGCCCTTTCTATTCTGGCTGCAGCTCTGTACTCAGAACCCGTCATCCGCCTGAAATATGAAAGTCACAGTTGGTAGATGCATGGAACTCAATAAAGCATATTGATTGTCAACAATGAGATTTTGGATAAATCAAGATTTTGTCACATAAAAATAAGCATAAATAACAGGTGCTTATGTAAAAAAACAATTAAACCTAAAAAAACGGCTCACTATTTGGAATTCAAAATTAGGTTACCTGCAATGATTCAAGGGCCTACTTAAAAGGTATTTACCGGAATTATTGGAGATATTTCTATGCAAAACACAATCAACGTCAATGATGTACAAAAAGTAGATTCAAAGACGACATACCTCGGCTTAATTACATTCGCGCTTATGTTTTTTACCGTCTCGGCCATTGCCGGTTCAGGTGGTGATGCGTTCCAAGGCTTATTTGATGAACTAGTGAGCTTTGCTGAAGGTGTTCCTGGACAAATTATCGCGTTCTGTTCTTTCGCAGGGATCATCATCTTCTCAATGGTTCGACCAAACCTTATCGGTCTTGGTGTTTCTGTCATCATCATGCTGGTGCTGGCGCAACTTCAAACCATTATCACTACCATGCTAACTGCCGGTCTTCCGGTATAAAACAACAGATGTCTCTGGGCCTTATAGAAGAGGCCCAGAAGTACATAAGGGGGTCATATGAGTAAGTTAGACATCAATAATGATGCTCGTCCTCAACTACCGAACAATCAAACCTATGTGCCACTTCGAGTAAACGACAAACAATCGGTGATCGGAATGGAGTCGGATACAGCGGGGATTTTGCTTGTCGGTATCGCTATCGGACACATCAGCAAGAACCTGTTACTTATCGGTGGAATCGCCATTCTTCTCGCTCTCGCCTATTCATGGGTCAAAGATAACTATCCCAAAGGTCGGCTCAAACACATGTTGTGGTGGGCTGGAATCATTAACTTTAAATCCCGTAAATCGTTTCCAGAAGCATTTAACCGTACTTATTTTCGCTAACTCTTTGTAGCGTTCCGTTTTTAAATTCTATGTGTTGTTTTAGCAAAAGTTTGAGGTTTGCTATGAATATATTTAACCGCAAAAAAAAGGGGCAGGATGAGTCTGAACTGGAGCATGATTCAGATTCGAATGTCCAACGTTCTTGGCAAGCAGCCATCGACCACAGTAACAAAATGACAAAAATGATGGGGCTGTCCATCATTATCTGCGCGTTTCTAGCGTTTAAGGTAATGACAGTGAAACCCATCACCGTTGTTACCCCGCCTAATTTCTCTGAAGAAATTGTCATGATCGGCAACAAAGCCAACTCAGGTTACAAAAAGCAGTGGGGCATATTCATTGCCAGCATGCTTGGTAACGTGAATGTCCGTAATGTGGATATTGTCTTAGATACGCTCAAGCCAATGCTCTCCATTCGAGATTACGAAGCATTGAATGAGCAAGTGATCAGTCATGTGAAAGCTTTAGACATCAGGGACCAAGTGCAAGAGTTCAACGTATTAGATGTCTTCTACGACAACAAATACGACAAAGTGATTGTTTACGGCGAGCGTAAGCTTACCGAGCGAAAGAAACGCGGCAATAAAAGCAATGAACGCCGTGCAGTACGTTGGACATACGAACTCAAGATTGCCAATGCACACGGTAGTCCAAAAATGCAGTCCATTGACCAATACGAAGGCGCTCCGCAGATAGAACGCAATCGTATCGAACGCAAGCAAGACAAGTAGGTCCCGTTATGAAAAATTCACATCAACTTGCCAGATATACGACCTTGATTTGTGCCACGTTATCATTCGGTGCAATGGCAAACCAAAACGTCATCCCTATTGAACCTGTTGGCTCTAAAGTGGAGCGACAAACAACGCAACCAGAAAATAAAGCGGCTGTTGCGGCAATGGTTGACCAAGTAGTCAAATCTTTACCGACCGATAAGCAAGAGTCATTAAGTCAATTCACTCCTGTCAATGACCCAGCTGCCAAGCAGCCTATTGTCAGCACAAATTCCGTCGATGAATTTGGAAGAGTCACCCAATCAGACAAGAACGTGATTGTCGCAACACCATCAGCGGCCATACCACCGAAACCTTCTCTGACTGCATTCGAACGTATGCAGCGACAAATGGCGAAAAAGTTTAAGCCAGTTCAGAAGTACAAACTACGCCCTTCAGACAATATTACGTTGCCTGCAGCAAAGTACATTCTCAACAGTATTCGCACCTCTTTCAAAGAAATTAACATTCGCAGTTCAGATCCCAATGTGGTCATGAAAGTGGATGGTAGCTTTATCTATTTCACATCTAACAACGATGCCCCTTTTAATATCATTATGTTCGAAAAAGGGGTGCCTGAAACCCAAGTAAACTTAACGATTTGGCCACTTGATGTCATGCCTGCAATGGTACAAGTCGATGTCCGATACAACAAAGCATTACAAGCAAAAGTGAACCGCGTATTGGCGTCAAAAGAACAGGATAAAATTGAGCAAGAAAAACGCATTCAAGATATGGAATCTGCATTGGCCATTGCCAGTGATCCTGAAGTTAAGTCATCTGCATACGTCGAGGGTATCAACAAACTGTTTGCGCAAACGGCAGGAAAAGCAACACCTACAGGTTTTGACTTGCAGACCAACATTCCGCGAGACGCGTTACGTCCTTGTCGGTTTGGAACATATGCAGAGACGAAACAACGTTTAATATCGTCTCGACGAATCGTTGACATTGTATTGGTTGAAAACGTTTCGAATCGCAATGTGGTTTTGCGAGAGCAGGATTGCTGGGTAGATGATGACGTGATCGCGACGGGTATCTTAAACAAAGCGACCTTAAAGCCATCAGAAAAAACCGAAGTATATGTATTGCGCGACCGACTGTACTACCAACGTATGCATTCTCGCAATGAACGTCCATCACTTCTGGATTAATCGAGGTGAACCATGAAGATCAACTTTCAAGAACTTTGGGAAACCAACAAAAATTTCCGATATGGGGTAATTGGCGTCTGTATTGTTCCTGCCGCCTATGTTGCGATGCAATTTATTCATCCGGGCAAAATTCAACGACCGAACGCAGACGCGAATAAAATCGAAAAAGTGTTCATGCCTTCGAGCACACGTACCCAACTAGAGAGGGAAGACGTTGACGGAGTTCGTGACGCCTTAGTTGAAATTTCGGCTATCGATAAAAAGTCGTCGGCACGCAATGACAATTACCAGTACGACCAGTTAAAACAAGAGGTCGATGGTCTTCGTCAAAAAATGGCAGATCAAGATGCTGAGATTGCCGAATGGAAGTCAGGCAAACGCCAATTGGAAAGAACCAACTATGATCCGAACCAAATCCGACAAGGCCGCCAAGTCGTTGTAGATCGACACGGGAACGCAACGGAAATCACTGTCGATGCTAATGGCGTGCCGAACCAACAAGTGAGCCAGTTGCGCAGCTCCCCTCCCCCAGCGCTTGCAGGCATTCGAAGTGTCGATGAAGGGAATGATGCGATTTTGTTGCAAGACGGGCGTGTAAAAACCTTAGTAGAAGCGAACCAACTGGTCGATGAAGATGAAATGTCAGAGGCGCAAAAACGTGAGGCATTGAATCAAAAAGAAATGGAGTTGGCTGCTGCCTTGAAGAACTATCAGCAAAAACCTGAGCAAAAAGGGTATTCAATTTCATTGCCAACCACCAGCCTTGTAACCGGCACTTTGCTATCAGGCATGCAAGCTCCAACCAGTATTGGTTCAGCGAGAGAGCCCCTTCCGGCGGTCATGCGAATCAAGACAGATGCACTATTGCCAAATGGTTATCGTGCTGACCTAAGAGACTGTCAGGCACTATTATCCGGCATTGGTCAATTGTCAGACCGCAGAGCCTACATGAGACTAGAAAAAGTGGTCTGCATCGATGAGGACGGACTCACTGCAGAAGCAGCGGCGCAAGGCTTTGCTACTGGCTCTGACGGTCAGGCAGGGATTCCAGGCACGTTAGTTGCTCGAAACGGTGAAGTATTGAAAGGCTCCATGTGGGCGGGTTTCTTTTCTGGACTGGCACAAGGTATTGCCCCATCAAGGGTGCCGGGTGTCGACATCAACTCTGACGGAACAGGCTTTCAAACACCCGATCTAGGGACACTAGGCACCTCGGCAGTACTCCAAGGCGGCGCCTCATCTTTGGACCGCATTTCGGAATACTACGTAAAAATGTTGGAAGAAATCTGGCCAACCGTTGACGTACCAGCAATGCAAGAAGTGACCTTCCTACTTCAAGCCCCTTTAAAACTGACGTTTAAGGAGATCTAATATGGCCACTGGTGATAATGAAAAGAAAAATGACCAACCAACTGAGGCGTCGAATTCCAGTCAGGAGCTTGAACAACTCATTGAGAAGGCATCAAAACCAACAATGCCCGACGAACCTAAAGGCGACGAAGAACCGACCGTGATTGAAGCAACGCCAACGCAAACGCAAACGCAAACGGAAAGTAAGACGTCAAATCTATTGCCGAAGATCATCGTAGTGTGGTTAATGGTCCTATCAGGGGTAATGGCTTATGCCATGATGGTGATCGACAAACAAAGTGAAACGTCATTGAGCCAACACCCCATTGTGTTTTACCCGTTTGGTAAAGCGTTTTCGGCTCTTAAATCTCAGGGTTATGATTTTGCTGCTATAGAAAAATATAACAACAACATGATCCAGATATTGAACTCTGAAGGGAAAGTGGTGCTACCTGCAGCTAGTGTGCATGGTCAGTTACCAGATTCTCTTGTCGTTAAGCTAATGTCCGTCGATGAAATGAACAGGCTGGCTTCGCAACAATCGGAGTAACAAAACCAATAAAACAAGCAAACAACACAGCTTGGCCACTTTCACAGTGGCCTTTTTTAATGCACCCCACTCGCGGTATCCATCGCACTCAAACAGATCGTGTCATACTTCGTCTTCATAACATTGACTTTGGTTTCTGCTCGAACCGCTCTGTTGTATGAGGCCAACACCTCTTCGCTAGAGTCTTTCACCAACGCCAAGATCGCTTTTTTCTGAGTCTCTGTTAAGTCGGTGGCCAGCAACGCGTCGATGCTTTCATCTATACGATCAAAATACTGAGCTAACATACTTCCCTCCTAGTTAATTTCATTTTGAATATTCAATAACAAGTGACGACAAGCATTGTCTCTAAAGCGAACGTAGTCCACGGGAGAACCAATACCATGTCTAAGCGCATCTAATGTTTCCCGAAGGACGACGACTGGCATGTCAGGGTTTCGGCACTGTAGTCCATAAAAGTCGAACTCAAAAACCGTCATGTTTGCTTCGTCGATCTGATAGCGCCTTGAGATATCTTCAATACGTGTAAATAGGCCATAGGCATCGATATATATCGTTTGCCCTTCAATATCAAAAGCATTGAGGTAATGAAGGTCAACGCCATACTCAGACAGAATCACACCTCGAATCGGTAACCGGCTACGTTCTCCAGCCACAATCAAACCCTCGCACAAGACATAACATTTTGAATGAGCGAACTCGTCAATAAATTCAGTGGTGACTGGGCTTGGCTGCTCACACAGATATTGGATGTCACTGAGAGACAATGAACTCATCACATCAATCAGCTCACGACATCCATGGCTATGCCATTTTACCCGCTTTACTTCATTCTCCATTGTTGCTCCCAGGCTATTCGTTGAATTCAATATACGACGTTTCCCATACCTGGCCTAGCAATCTCCCCCCACTTAGTACGTAACCCACTGAACGAGTGCTCGAAACATGTATTTTGGATTCGTTAATTGCCATTTATTTCAGCCCCATACGCTAGATTGATACGGTTCAACCCGAAAACATCATCACTAGTATTAGTGATCGTTTTCTCCAAGCTGGAGAGCTTCCAATTCTCCCATGCTTTGCATGTCCCTTACTGTCAATGCACTTTGACACCAACAAGAGTTACTCACTCGCATTACTACCCGTAATTAACCCCAATCAACGGTTCAACACACCCTTGGGTGTTTTTTGTGTACCTGCGATATCACCTACCCGTGAGGAACTATCCATGAAATTAAGCACTCTGTTCACCATATTATTTGGTTTAGCGACGGTTTATTTCTGTATTCACCCTGTTCTTGTTGTTCGTGGCACAGAGTTCCCTTCTGCATTCCATGATGTGGTCGAATTCTGTAAAACATGGCGTCATGTTTTGTTGATCACCCTACTCTCTTGGGCTTCAGCAGGCATTACCCTTTGGCTAACGTTTACTATTCACAAACACAGAGTCTAACCCCCTGTTAGCACCTGGTACTTCCACCAGCAACGAACCAACCTCATTGTCCAACAATGACAACGAGCCTCATCCCACCGGATGAACCTTCCCGGTCAAATGCTCCTTCAGACATTGATGTCTCGTTGAACGCACTTTTAACCGGCTTGTAACCCCTTGTGTTGTGCTCACCCAGTACTTCGCAGATTCATTACCTACCCTGTAACGAGGATAAGACTATGACTAACTCAAACAAATCAGTTCAAATCAAAATTAACGAATCCAATTTTCTCGCGAACCTTGGTGCCATTTTTTCCAACACCGGAAAAGTGATCAATGAATTGATTCAGAACGCCTCTCGCGCCAACGCCACAACCATTTCCTTCACGACTTCAGTAGAAAATGGCCGTGCGAACTTAACCGTACTGGACGATGGTTCAGGTATCACTGACATGCAAAAGCTTCTGTCGGTTGCAGAATCCGGTTGGTCAAGCGATGTGGCTAAATGCAACCCATATGGTATGGGCTTTTTAAGCACTTTGTTTGCGTGCGAACACATCACGATTCAAAGTCAGCATCAAAGGCTCTCAGCAAGTACTGAAGACATCGTTTCAGGTGAATCTATAGAAATCGAAGATAGCCCACTCGGTAAAGGTACATTGATTCTAATGGAAGGCATTTCCGACACTTTATTTGGCTATTTAACTTCTAGCAAATATGACCGTGAGGTTGATCGAATTGGTGAAGGCTATGACATTGACGTCGTTCTTAATGGAGTACTGATGTTTAAACATCACTCAAGAATGACTTTAGAAAGTTCGATCCAATACATCGAGCACAAATTCGAATACGGGAGTATCTATTTTGACACTAAACACAACGGTTTATCTTGGCTGGCATACCTGCAAGGCGCACTGATTTCTAGCACCAATGCGGTCACCAGTTCAAACCAGTTAAACCCTCATCATATCGTTCACTTGAACGACGATGTAAAAGCAAGAATGCCTGATCGAGCTGAATTGTTAGATGCAGCAACTGTCAAGCAATTAATTCGAACGAGTGTTCAAACCCTGATGATGCAGTTCCTCCAAAAAGAGCTGAAACGTCTTGGCCAGTCGTTTGCGTTCGACCGTTTACTATGGAGAAAAGCCGTGAACTATGCCCCTCAAGTTCTCAACACCGTTGACTATTTAACGAAGCGAGAGATTGGGGAAAGCAAAAGTTACGAGCTTGGACTCGCTGGATATGACGGCGTAGAACATAGCCAACTTAAACAGCCGATGTCTCGCGCTGAAGTGGAATCATCTTTACTCTTTGCGCTCCCGGAGCATGATAGTGAAGACGAAACCATCAACATCAACTACCTGATGTATTTAGAAAATGTGTTGTTTGTCGACGTGAGGGGCTTGCATGCAGACCATTGGATCCACCAGTGTGAAATCCGTGAAGTGAGTGAACTCGATGTCAGTATCGAATTGGTTAACCCTACTTCGGTGGCCACACTCAATGGCAAGTATTCAATACCTATCGTTCTGTGCGACCAATACACTCTGAAAGGTGAATATGGACAGGTAGTAATAGAAATGGATGCCGTAGTTGTGTCAGGTGATGAATTTGATTATGGAACGTTGATTATTCCAGAAAAAGAAGATTTATCGACCGCACTAGGGATCTATGCCGATTACGATGATGAATGGGGATGTTTTTGTGAAAGTGACAAAGACCACGACAATTATCTGCTTGAGAAGTTGTACAGCAACCTCAGAGCGTCAAGCCCTGAAGTGTTGATTGAAAAAGTGCTTGATGAAGCGTTCAGGGACTCTGGCATGAAGCAAAACCTCAACAATCTGAAGTTCACTGTTTCGTTTTCAGGAACTGACATTGTAGTTACCGAAACTAAGTAACCACACTAACCCGCCAACCTACCTGTCTTTGTACGGTAGAACACCAAGTATGGAGTTACTATGAACGTGAGCTTACGGGAAGATAGCTTACATCGGTGCGCAGAGTTGGCTTCAGACGAAGCAGGAGCATTTCTTGGTTAGATATTAGATAGGTAATTCCAAGGTAGGAACTGCTGTGGGTTCGCCTTTACTTCACCTTGTTTACGCTGCAGCGTATTGAAGTAATCCAAGACGTTGATACCGGCTTCGGCTGACGTCGCTATCATTCCCATCACCACATCAGCAATACTGGCGCCAGCTTGAGTTTTATGGAACATCGCATTCTTACGGTTTCTGGCGACCAGTTTGAGGGCTTGCTCCGCTTTGTTATTGTCTATCGGAGCCCCTTCGATGTGGCAGAACGCGCTAAGCCCGTCATAGTGTTTATTGAAGTATCCAATCGCTTTGCCAAGACCACTATTTTCTTCAACACGCCCTCTATTAAGTTCTGTCTCTCCCCATTCACGGATCTGCTCCATCACCGGAAGAGATACTTTCTTATGCCACGCAAGTCGCTGCTTACTGCTGAGTCTCAAGACTTTGGCCTCATGATCGTTATCCCAGATCATTCCATACCACGTTAATACCTGTTCAACTTCGGTTGGGAATGAGTGAAGCACTTCCGCGAACTGCCGCCGCCCGTGACTATTGCACAGACAGTGTTGGACTTCATAACCAAGAGATGGGCGATTGCTGGATAAGGCATCGCTCATCAATATGGGAGTAGATAGCGTTTTACCGCGCTCGCTCAGCAACTCGTCAATGAACTCGCCCGCATGCCCAATGTTCGTTTTGTATAACACCACATTGTGCCCGCCTTTTAACCCAGCGACTAAACCCGTACTGTAAACGCCGGTGCGCTCTCGCATTTTGGTGCTATTGCGTTGCGGTTTTTCGATTGGGACTTTGTCTAAGATTCGATTACTCGTGTCGTCTAAGTAGTAATGCTCGGCGTTGGCTGCAAAAATTCTAAGCAGGTTATAAACGGGTTGTAAGCTATTGGCTACCAACTCAACTTGGTCAAAAATGGTTGACGCTGTAAGCTTTACTCCCATCAGAGCCTGCATGCTTTCTTGGCGATAATAAGGCGCACCAGCAAAAAACTTATGCAGAGCCATTAAAGTGCGAGCACTGTAACCGTATTTCTGACTCGGCCCTCCATCCTCAACGACATCATCAGGCAATGTCGCCGTGAAGTACTGACCGCACGCATTGCAGCGCAAGCGTTCCATAACATGCTGCTCAGCTACGAATGGGCTTTGCCCCGTGATACGCAGCAAGGTAGCTGGCTCATACTTATACAGCTTGCCTTGATGGCAGTCCGGGCATGCATCGCCTTTCCTTAGGTCGGTTAATTTGTGCTGAGTAACTCTTGTTTTTACCGGCACATCAGGTTGAGTCGCTTTAGGTTTGGACCGTTTTTGACCACGTTTTTTTTTCTTCTTGGCTTTCTGGCCAAGCAGGGTATCCATGGTCTCTGACGATCTGACCATCCCCACCAGTTTACGCAGTTTATGCAAGGTAATATCGTTATCAGATAAGCGCTCTTGTAAGGCCGCCAGCGTTTTTAATGCTTTCAACAGGATATGACAATCTTCCGCGCTCAGTGCCAGGTCATGCTCTTTCGCCTCCTGCACTCGCTGGATAAGTCCATCCAACTCTTCGCTATCTATGTCGGTAAACTCTTGCGCCACTTTCTATCCTGTCGGCTAATGTGCTCTGATGATGTATCTCATTATTTCAGCTCAGCATGATCGGTCAACTCGATCGAAACGATCGTTTGTTTGAACCCGTAGACTGTGCGTTTGTTCACACTCTTTGCCAGCCTGGCAGCCCTGTCAGCAGGGCTTTCAATTGCCTAGCGACTAAAGGCGTGATCGTCTCTTGAGATTTCCTCGGCCAATCTTGAAAGCGCCCTTTGGTCAGGCGCTTACTCATCAACCAGTATCCGGAACCATCGTAGCATAGCGCCCTTAACATGGTTCGGCGTCGATTGGTGAACACAAACAGGGTACCGCTACGTGGCTCTTGTTTGAGCTGATGACGACAGAGGGCGACAAAGCCATCAATTCCACAACGAAAATCGGCAGGCTTAATGGCCAGAAGGATTTGGGTCTGCGCAGTTAGATGGATCATGCTAATGCCCCCACATCTTGCAGCAAGGTTTGGAGCAGATGAAGTGACAGCTCTCCGCTAATACGAATTTGACTTGAGTTTGGTAGCGTCATTTCAATGCTCAAACGATGCTCTGTATTAGGCTCAAATTCGTGTTCGATAGGCAATGACATAAAGTCAGAGGGGGCGGTGGAATTGACAGCAGCATGGTCACACCAAATCTTGAGTTGTCGAGCGTTAATCCTCAACGCAGTAGCAATGTGATTATGGGAGTGACTGTCTGCTAATTCAACGGCCAATTGTCGAAGTTCGTTAGGAGTGTGAGTGCGTTTAGTTCGGTTTTGGCGCCAGTGATCAAACGCGGCAATGGCTTGTTCTAGTTTATGTTGTGGCACGGTGTCGATCCTCTTAATGGACAGACACTCAGTAAATCACGACTTGTTGCTAAAAGTTGAGCTATGCTGCCGTAAGCTCACCTATGAACTCATTTACAGACTCCCTCATCGACCATTCTCATGAATTGGGTCGGGGATATGGTCCTTACGCTCAAGTCGATATGTTACACAATATCCTTGAGTTAATTGGCCCAACTTTGGATAAAGTTAAATTGCAGGAACTCATTAACAGTGTAGGGTTTATTGAAGCCCTAGACTTAAAGAGTGAAGAAGATAAGGCATTTGTATTAGGGCAGTTACAAGACGCTCTTAATCAATAACTTATCGTTATCGAAAGCTCCCATCACGGGAGCTTTTTTTTGAATCCACAATAGACCGCAGAGTCGATTTCGTATCGTGTTATAGCACAGCTGTCTTGGAACAAACTTTATTGTGCGAGAACACTAGGGTTTGTGATTTTTTGTTATCTATATAATCGAACACATAGACTAGTGATTAGACCGCGTTCTGCTTGATTGATGAGGGTAGCGCTGAATAGGAGATCTTGTATGTGGTGAATCCAGAGTCCTGATAGCACTCTGATAATAGATCGTTGGGCGCTAGTTGGGTTAGCAGAATTGAAGGGTTACTAAGAATTTTGTGATTTTCGCTAAACATACTCTTACAGTATTCATCCAGCGTAACAATAGCCAGTGTACTGCAATACCGGTTATTACCTTTACCGAGTTTGTGAAGGTTGTATTTTGACTTAGCCTTTTCTGATTTCTTTCGAGCCCCTTTAAGTGTTCGTAAGCTTATCTTCGCAATGTTCTTGTGGAGTTCGCTTTCGCCATTAATATGCCGATCAAAGATTTCGAATGATTTTCTATCCAGGTTTCCACTGTAACCAGCAATGAAAGCACCAACAATTGAATAGCTAACCCCCTGGAGAGGTTGGCAATGTTTGAACAATTCCGATTGTGAGAAACTTACTCCGGCACGAGCAACGCATATATCATGGTTTTTAGAAATGCCACTTAGGGAGACTTCCAGTAATCGAATACCACTGCCACCTGTATCAAGAATGTTTGGCGACTTGCTTATCAAAGCCTTCTTTAAGTTACTCTGACTTAATAGATACTTTAGATCAGTTCCATTGCTCTGCTTTTTAAGGGAGCGCTTTTCCCTTTTTGAAATGTTACCAATAGTTTCGAATACCAAGCCATCACCTAAATAGAGTGATACATGGGAAAACTGAGCGTTTGCTACATTAGCAAATTTGCCAATCAATCGGCCATGCTTGCTTGTGCCTTTAGAGAAGATTATATCTCCAGGTTGCAAATCTAATATGGATTGTAGTGGTAGATGATTCATGTCTAAGCCTGTTTAAATTACTGATTTATAAGCAACTATATTTTATAGTTGGTGTTTAATTTTAATGATTATTTGTCTGTTTTATTGCTTGTTACTGTTCTCGCATAATAAAGTTTGTACATAACGGGACAGTAAATCAGATAGTTACGGTAGTTGGTACAATATAGTTTGTACACTAATAGGAGTAATCGGTTTGCTGCACCCTTTGGTTCTGTCTACACCTTGCGGTAAGTCATACCTCTAACACCATGTTTTACTTGGCCTTAATAACTACTGTACAAACTTTATTATCCCAATCTTGGCTTTGTGTACAAACTGTATTGCCCCAAGACAACAGCCCTTTCATTACATGGCTGCTTGACCACCAGCATCAAGAGATAATTATGCCACTGAGTTTATAGTAGGACGCGTCCTACTACCCAAAAACCGCCCTAACCAAACAAAGTTTTGCTGAACTCTTCTAATTGAGCAATCTGCTCAGGCGTTGCATTGTTCAGTTCAATTTTCGACTTTGTTTTACTCACGACTTGGAATGATACCGATACCTTCCCATTCTTTGCCCACGATTGAGGTTCCTTATTAATGCCTCCCGATTTAGGAGAAACAGGACTCCAATCTTTCAACCGTGCAATAAGCTCTTTGTTCACTTCCTCTGCATTCATGGCTTCGAATTCTGAGCGGTTTTCGTCAATCCATTTCGTGAAGGAACTTTGCTTATCTTCACTCTCTGAAACCGTGCCGATCAATTTACGAAGGAACTTGGCATCTCGGCTACTAAAGGCATAGTTTGAAAACAGACTCTTCAGACTGTCAGGCATCGAGTAGATAGCGAGGGAGAGTGAGATGTCTGATTTTTCGTATAGACGTTCTTTCTCTAATTTGTACGCCGACCAATCATTCACTTCCATCAAACGAGAATAGAGCTTGCCCTTTTCGTAGTAATTGAAAGACGTTTTGATGTCAGACGACGCCACCAGCCAGGTAATGGTTTCAGGTGTTGGGATTTGATCTAATATTTCAAAGTCCAGCCCCACTTTTTTATCCATGGCAATATCAGTACGACATGAGCCATCCACGACATAGATCAGGCCATCTTGACCTTGGTAAGCAAGTACAGGTGAAATTTGCATACCGAACTCGATTTCATCACTCATCTTGTTGAGTTGAATCGTATTGCGGCTCGACTGTTCACGAACGTTGTCCACGTCAATCCTAACCAAAGTCATAATCTCATCGTATGACAAGGTACGTTGGATAGCGCGGTAGCTTGTACCATCAATGGACTTAATCTCACGACCTGTTTGCGTAAAGTCCAGCTTCTTAGTCTCAGTTAAAAACTCTTGAAGACTAATGCCGCCCTCCTTTAGCGAAGCTTCAATGGAAGCCAACTTCCCCTGTGCTAAGGTCATAGTGGTTTCGCGCTCATTACCACCCATGAAGGCTTGGGGCTTGCGTTGTGAGCTCGACACACTCTCCACTTCAGGTTCAGTGATTGAAGGTGATTCTTGTGCGGCCTTAGCAGCGTTAGCTGCAGCGATTTTCTTTAGACGGTTATTGGCCATGATTATTGCTCCTCACCTTTGTCCTGTTGTTTCCAAACGTCCGTTATCAGCTTATGAATGTCGGCCACGACTTCTTTACAGTTCGCCTGTGCCGCTTCTAACGCTTTGCCTTTCTTACTGTCCATTGACCTAGAGAATTCGAAAACACTGCTATGCTCAGACGCACAACGTTTTACGGCTTCACTGTGTTTCATTTTGGTCGACAACACTGCATCACCAAACTGACTGACTAGAGCATTGAAAATGTCCAGTTCCGAGTCACTGCCCTTCCAATTAGAAATGACAATCTTCGCAAAATCGTAGCCTTGATGACCTTTAGCAATGAAGTTACCAATGATGCTATCCAGATATTGAAAGTAGGCGCAGGTCGCATCGGTATCATTATGTTCCGCCTTACACGGAATCAACACGCTAGTCGCAGCGAAGTAGCTGTTCAACGTAGCAAAGCCCAATGAAGGCGGCGTATCAATTAGGATAATGTCAAACTCACCGTCGAGAGCATCTAAGATGTTTTTCAAACGGGTTGTAGGGTCAACGTTCTGTCCCGCTAATTGGTTACTGGCACTCAAAGATTCCGAGTCTCTATCGGACTGAGACGCAGGGATAATTTTCAGATTGGGGATGAGCGTATCTGAAACGGCGTTACGAACCTCGTCCTGAAACGTGTCTGTATTTGGATCAAGTGCCATCAAGTCGCCAATGCTGGTGCGAGCGTCTGAAATATACTTAGCACCATTTCGCTCTATGTGTTTGGTTTCGTGTTTATGAACTGGAGGGTAGAAACTCGTCAGGGTTGACTGACCATCCATATCAATAAGACAGATCTTGTAACCAACATGATAGTTAATCGACAAACCTGTCGCTATTGCATTGGCCAGTGACGTTTTAGATACCCCGCCCTTTTGGTTTTGAACGGCAATAATCTGCGTCTTTTGTTTCGCTGTTCTTTGGAATGGTTTGTGTCTTTTCTTAAGAACGGTGGTATTCGGCATGTTATCGCGGATCAAGTACAGCTCTTCAAGAGTCAGGTAGTACTGAATACCAACCTCAGCATAGCGTTTAGGATCGATACCTAACGCTTTCGTTAAATCGGTCAATACCTTTTGAGAACATTCGAGGTACTTCAATGCCTCAGCTTGTGTGAAAGAACGAGGTTGCTTTTCATTTGTTTCGCGGCGCAATTCCAAGAATTTAGCACCTCCGTCCCCAAGTTCGTCAACTAATTCAAGCGTCTTGAGCTGTTTCTCTGTCATTGTTCCCATAGCAATATCCACCAGTGGCCTGTTTGAAAGCTAGTATGAACCAATATTAAAGGTAAGAAAAGATATAATAAGTCAATTTTGGATAAATTCATTGAAATTCGACTTACGATACAGTTTTAAACTAATGATGTACTTTTCTACAAAAGATAGGGGAACGATAGAGGAAAAAATAAAACACAACAAAAACAGCAACTTAAAATAGTAGGACGCGTCCTACTATTGTATTTATCGGCCATGTTGTGCAATTCATAAACGGGCGTGAGTAAGGAGTAATGGGTTTGAAGCCACCACTAACATACGAAAAGTCAGCTCTGCGATACATAAACGCGGGAACTGACTGAATGTTAGGCTTCAATATATGAGAAAGAAATTTTGTTGTAGTAGTGACCAAACAGGTGTGTTGAGAATGTGGTAATGCCAACAAGATGAAAGCAAACCAGAATGAAGCTAGTCACACCAAACAATCAAAATCTCTTACTATTCTGTCATGATGACAGATTAGAACACGGGTAAAATGCCGGAGATATACTCTACGACACTTGCTCCATTAGGTATTCAAAAGCGGTTTCTACCTGTGCTTCTGTCATCGAATCAAATTCAAAGCGTTCCATCGATTCAATTAACTGACTGGGTACAGGTTGTGTGTCGTGATCAGAGTGAGTGCTCGGCACTTTAGTTGTATTCATGTATCTATCACCTTCTTGTCTTTGATGAGTAGATACTAAATCAACAAAACACCCCCTCCCCCCATATTGGCGTTAGGTAGGCATAAACAGGGGCCGAGAATAGAAAACGGGGGGAGATTGGCTTTGAGGTGCAGCATCGAATATTAAACTGTCGCCTCTAGCTGGCTTGAAGAGGACTCTTCAAGCCAGCTAGAGTGGAATTGATAGCTAAAGACTTTCACTAATTCTTGCTCACGAAAACTCGCCACAACAGCAATTTGGTAACCCATCGTAAAGAAGTCGTCATAAGAATAAGGGATCTGTGTTAATCGCTCACCGGTATCAGTAAAGCCAAGTACCCATGTATTGGTGCTTGAATCGAAATCAATGATGGTCAGTAAAATTGAGCGTCTTGCATCGAATCGATACACAGAATTGGTGGCCATGGAAAAGGCAAACCCAAACTCATCGTCCATAGTAGGTTCAACCGGGACACGAGCATCAGCAAACAGCTTACAGGCAGATAGCTGACTAAGGAGAGCTTCAGAACTGCCTTCTACTTTATTGAAGAAACCAGATATCGCTCCGAGGCAAGTAAACCCGCGTTTATTCGCCATCTTTGCAAGACCAGGTAAATCAGATTGCGCTTCACTGTCAATCAGAATCGCAATTTCTGTCTTCACCATCGTTTTTCGCCATATCGGTACTAACGACATCCAATGGCTCATAGGAAGACCGGTATACCCTTGTTCAGTTTTCAACGTTGCAAAATATCCAGAATCCACAGGGTAAATGGTCAGAACAGCAAGGGTAAAATTACTTGTGCCAGAAGTAGGAAAAAAACTGCAATCTGAATTGAAACATGTCGTGGAGTCAACAGAGAGGATGTCGTTATCTATCCAAGACATTGACGCCTCGGGAACACGAAAACGGACCAGTACATCTCTTTCACGCACTGCCTTATATTCCTTGGGAAGACCTAACATAGACATATGTGGCAAGTTAATGTCATCAGGATGTGTTCGCAAACTCTTCACGACTTGCTGGTGGATATACACATCGGCCTGCTCTTGAGTACACTCAACTTCTTTGACAGAGCCGGTATCGCTGCGCTTAGTTTTGTAGATCAGTTTTTTGGAGCGACCACTCACTACAGAATGAGTGAGGAATACATTCTTCTTCCCTTGCGTGATGATATTCGCACTAGGCAGTCGCTCAGGTTCGTTGTAAGTTTCAGTGTTCGTCATTAGTACCCCCACCCGCCCATAAAGCCATCAGAACCAAGAGTGGTTGGCGATGGGTTATCAGTTGACGGTTGTTCTGTTGCATCTTGAACCGGAGGAATAAATTCCATTTTTGGTCCATCAGTGGAACCTGCACGCTTAATCAAATCAGCAGCAGACTCACCTGTGTGTGTAACTACCTTCGAAGTACACACAGTATTGGTGTTCTTGATTGGCTGTCCAAAGGTGTTAACAGGAACGTTGTTTTGGTTTGAACTTAATAATTGCTTCTCTTTCTTTCCACGAGCGATCTCTTGGTCCATGGTGGATTTCATGTTCGTCCACATATTATCTTCTACGCTCATGAGCGTTTTAATACGACTGCGGTAATGAGGCTTATCGAAACCGAGTTGATTGAACAACAAGCGCATCATTCTACGAATTGCAGATTTCTTACGCATCTGACCAACAAATGCAGTATTCCAAACCGACTGGTTAGAACTGAAACTCATAGCCGCCATAAGCTCTATCTCATCCAACTCTTCACGGGATAGTGCTTCACAATAAACATGCCCTCCCAGTGTCTCCCCAATAGCATAAGCACATAGTAAGTCCCCACTTGCATAGGCACCTTGAGAAGTATGCTCAGGCAGTGAACGAGAGCCATGATAGACAAATTGGTCATTGCTAAAAACTTGATCCGCTGTAACTTGCGCCATTTCACCTGACTCGAACGCTAAGTGAATCAGTCCGTGGTATGTCGGCATGAATTCCAACACGAAGAAATTCGATACATAATCGTGACGATACAAAAAGGTGCCGTGATTCAAGCCTTCCTCAACAGACAAACCAATGGTCGCTTGGTTCAGTATGCTCCAATACACTGAGTTCGCATCCATATTAGAGGTAATCGACTCACCAAAGCTTTCCAGAATGTATGCGACATATTCCAGCTCTAAGTCTGTATCAAGACCCGATTGGTTCTCAGCAACGATAGTCGAAAAATGAGGACGTGCAGCCTCGACTGCTTGTAATACTAGTGATTGATTAGTCATGATAGCGCCCTCCAATTAACGGCAGTACTTCGGAATAGTGATAGAAGTGATTCCTGATAGATTCACGCGTTTTGTCCATACGCCTGTAGAAAGGCAAGTCGCCAATGTATGTAGCCCATCTTTGAACTTAATCATCGATTCTTCCTTTCTTTGTAAGTCATAGACTTCACATAAATCAGCATCGACATACTCAATGCATGCAAACAAGAAGGCACCCAAGTTCACCTCAAGCAAGCTTGCTACGTAGGTATAGAACGCTTCTTGAATGTGATATCCCAAGTTACCCGCTTGCTTGGCAAACGCATCAGGGTCCGTACTCGCAGTTGTTTTTACATCAACGGCAATACAGTCGAAGCGTAGCCAGTCAAAGCGACACTTGAGCCAAAGACCAGTTTCTGGGCAGCGAGCGATAAAGGAGATCTCTGGTAACCCGTCTTGAATCAATGCATCTGCATCAACATTATCTCGACATGTTTCGTGTACGCGGTGTGCATCGTCCCAGACAATGGCATCAATCGCTTTTTTACCTTTATGGATAGTCTTATTGTTGTGCTCTTCTAAAACCGTATCCCAAAATTGCAGGGTCGGTTCTACTGCCAATAACTCTTTCATCAAACGCTCTTTATTAGCGCTTTTTGGCACATTAGGGATGTTAAGCTTCTCAACAAGCGCTTGCATTTCTGCGACCGTTCTAAGGGCATTTGGGTAATCAGCTGGCACAATATCGCGGTAATACCGGTCATAGAACTCATGAGGCTCTAGGACCAACTCATGACCATAGGTGCCTGCATCAAAGGTGCGTTGCAGCGACTTCGACACGGTTCTACCACGGTCAATATCGCTTATGTATTTTCTGTAAAAGTGGGCAGGGGATTTCTTTACGAGCAGCTTCAACTGAGATGATGAATACGCGGGTAGGGCATGGTAAACCTCGTTCTCCATGCCAATGTAAATCCCCTCTATGAGCTCACCTTTTTCATCAAGCCAGCTCGGGGACCCATCTTTGTTGTATGCCTTAAGCACATCACAAGTACTACCATCAAATTTGAATGGAGTAACCGAATCTCTTAGCGAGCTAATCATTTCAGTAATCATAATATGCCTTCTTAAACTTGTTTGTGATGTTATGAATATACATCACGAAATCCGTTTTTTAGTAGTAATCTCCCCCCACTTTGAAAATTAGCGAATTCACCTTGATCCCTTATATATCAATGTCTTTGAAAGAAATCCTAACTGTCTAAACCAGTCCAAAATCGGTGTATAACCAATGATGACAGAATCAAAAATGGACAACGAAGATGCTAGGTATGAACTATGTAATTCCATACGCCAAACACAGAAAAAATACTGGCAGTGGCGCAGGTGTTCCGTTGATATTGAAATCGAAAGGGCTCGCAAATGGTGAAGGACTTTATGGTGATTGCTTTAACTTGCCGATAAAGCAAGGCGGGGTGTTGTTGAAAGAAGCCGAAATGGAATCAATGCTCACGAGCACGCTGGTGGAGCTCGGTAAGATACCGAAGAAATTTATAATCACCCGGTTGAACTTAGGACCAAAGGCTGTTCCTGATGAGTTGTTTCTCAATATCTTTGCGAGACATTCTCTGCCCTCAAATGTGAAGCTCAATGGTGTTTGGGCAAGAACGCTTATCCCCGAGTCGCCGTTTGTACTTTCTGTTATCGACCTGCGTGGCCAGAAGTGTGAATTATCCGTGACGGAAAAAGTCAGCCTGCTGCTGGGCAATGTATCCGGAGAAGTCGCGATACTGTCAGACTCCCCTTATACGACCTTTCCAAAGTGCCAATATCAAGCCAAGATGCTGAACGCGGATTATGACAATGATGGCCGTGTAGCTGGGCGGCTATTGAATTTTGAACAGCTACAGCTTTCTAATGCGGCTGCGCTTTTGATCGATGAATCTACGAAACCAGAAAGACTTCAACAAGTTCTCCATTGGTGTGAGTTGTATCAAATAAAGGTCCGAAAGATAGACGCACGGCACGGTCAACAATAAATATTGTCAATTAACGCCCGAAAATTGGCTCTTTAATTGAAAACATCGTTTGAGGGAAACGTTACCTTATTACCGTCTTTACGTTTATTGGTAACTCTATGATCCACTTCCTAACTATTGCTGCCGCCATTTGGGTACTTAAGTATCTGATGGAGCGCTTCCAAAAGAGCAGAGTACTCGTGTTTATCACGGGAATAGTTGGTGTACCTTTACATGAACTCGGACATTACCTGATGTGCAAATTGGTTGGGTTTAAGGTAACCGAAGTGAAACTGTTTCAAATGCCGACTCAAGATAATCCCGTGCTCGGCTACGTAAATTACGAATACCCAATGTCCATCTCCGGTTCAATTCGAAAAGTAATAGTCAGTATTGGCCCAATTTTCACAGGCATCGTCGCACTGTATTTCCTCTCACCACAAGTGACACCGTATCTTTTTAATAACAACACAATTGACCTAACGTTGTTCATGAATAAAGCAGGGTGGCAACAGTGGTTTCTCATCTGGGTTTTATCTTCAGTAACACTGCACATGCTTCCATCTCTCACTGACATCAAAATCGCAATGGCTGGCTCACTTTGGATTGGGGTGTTTACTTATGTCGGCTTAATCTACGCAGCTTCACACACAACAACCGTTCTAAGCAGCGTCAATATCTATCTGGAAGAAATGGCAGGTTTGATGAGTGTTGGGGCAATCATCGCAACAGTCCCAGTCGCTATAACGCTACTTAAATTTATTTTCTCAACTATGAGTTCGCGTATGTATAACAAAAGCGTTAATTCATTAAAAAGAGACTAGACCAATGAAAATGACTCAAAAGAAAACGTTAGCTGCGTTCATGATTTCAATCATGGCAGTCGGTTGTGCATCTAACGACATGACCAAATTGGAAGTAGAAAAGGCGAAGCATGACGCAACGATTGACCGTGTGGATGAGACGCTGAGTAACATTCCTTCTTGGTACATGAAATCACCGAAGTCTAACGGTGAAGGCTTTTTTGCAGCCGGAACAGGAATGAGTTCTGACTTAGACATGGCGGTAACTAAAGCGAAGATTAACGCTGAGTTTGAATTGGCCAAGAAATATCGCCAAATCGTATCGGGCAGTGAACGTGCGTACACATCAGAAACAACCAATTCAGCGACCACGGAAAGCAAAGTCGTATCGTTGACCGAAAAGACAATCGATAAGCTGGTGGCGAACGCACAGCTCTCTGACTATGACGTAACGGATACAGAAATTATCCGTGAAGGTACTCAGTACCGCGTCTACTTATTGTCATTCATGCCATACGATTCGAACAATGATGGCAATGATGACTTATTCCGTGACGTTCGAGCAGCAAGCGACATTGCTTTTAAAGACTTAGAGCGTCGTGTAGATAAGGCTACAAACGGCAACGCTGTTGAGTAGGGTGGTGCCGTGTGAAGGCTATCAATCATCAAATAACAACAGCAAGCGCCTATTACATCTGCATGAATACGATGCAAGACACATTCTATTGGATGTCATTTGCAGGTATGGGTTTCGCGATGTTAGGAGCATTACTGCCTGACATTGACACCAGACATAGCAGGGTAGGGCGCATTGTTCCGTTTTTGAGTATACCGATTGAAGGCATTCTCGGGCATCGAGGAGCGCTACATAGTTTACTTGCCGCATTCGGGCTTTGGTTCTTATGTGCGACGTATGAGTTTCCTTGGGCATACTCGCTGACATTTGGCTATATAGGTCACCTGGTGGGAGATGCTTGTACCAAATCAGGCGTCAATTTCTTTTGGCCGATCACTACTCGGTATCGAGTGCCGCTGACGCCAGCAAGTAACGGCTTCTTTGAGGCGGTAACGACTGTTAGTTTTTTTTGTTTAGCGATGTACATCGGAGTACAAAATTAAAGTGGTGAAGATTCGATCAATTTCAATTTGGTTGACCTAATAGTCAAGGCAAACAGTCATATCAATTTCAATTTGGTTGACCTAATAGTCAAGGCGAACAGTCATATCAATTTCATTTTGGTTGACCTAATAGTCAAGGCGAACAGTCATATCAATTTCATTTTGGTTGACCTTGCAGTCAGGGCGAACAGTCATAGATGGTTGAACCACAAAAGAACAACTGGTAAACACAAAACTGTTGAACACATGCTTCTATCTAACTGAAAAGAAAAGGGGGAGACGCTTATATCGGTATGGATATCAGATTTAAGTTGAGTACGATTCATATCTGTATCAACTGAAGACTTCGTATAGTCACGCTGTACAGTCATATTAATTTCAAATCGAGACACCATATAGTCACGCTGTACAGTCATATTAATTTCAAATCGAGACACCATATAGTCACGCTGTGCAGTCATGTCATTTTCAAATGATGACATTGTATAGTCACGCTGTGCAGTCATGTCATTTTCAAAAACTGACACGGTATAGTCACGCCGTGCAGTCATGTCAGTTTCAAAAACTGACACGGTATAGTCACGCCGTGCAGTCATACCACTTTCAAAAACAGACACGGTATAGTCACGTCGTGCAGTCATGTAACTTTCAAAAACTAACACGGTATAATCACGCCGTACAGTCATATCATTTTCAAATACGGACTCAATACAGTCAGCCTGTGCAGTCATATCAAGTTCAGAATGTTGAGGGCGATGGTCAGGAAAAACAGCGATACATAAGCCATTGAAATATTTACGACTGACCAATATATAACCGGTATAAAATCCGGACAAATCACCTAAGTCGTATAAATACAACCCAGTATTGAAATCAATCGTTCGCGGGTTCATTAGATGAAATAGAAATTGTTCGCTCATTACCGTGCAGTGATGCTAAACCCTTATCCGGTGGGGCATTCTACTCAAGCAGTTCATGATCGCTCATTACCGTGCAGCGATGTTAACCCCTTATTCGAAGGGGCATTCTACTCAAGCAGTTCATGATCGCTCATTACCGTGCAGTGATGCCAAACCCTTATCCGATGGGGCATGCTACTCAAGCAGTTCATGATCGCTCATTACAGTGCAGTGATGCCAAACCCTTATCCGATAGGGCATGCTACTCAAGCAGTTCATGATCGCTCATTACAGTGCAGTGATGCCAAACCCTTATCCGATAGGGCATGCTACTCAAGCAGTTCATGATCGCTCATTACCTTGCAGTGATGCARAACCCTTATCCGAAGGGCCATTCTACTCAAGCAGTTCATGATCGCTCATTACCGTGCAGTGATGCCAAACCCTTATCAAATGGGGAATGCCACTCAATGCATTCATGATCGCTCATTACCGTGCAGTGATGCCAAACCCTTATCCGAAGGGGCATGCCAGTCAAGCCGTTCTTGATCGCTCATTACTTTGCAGTGATGCTAAACCCTTATCCGAAGGGGCATGCCAGTCAAGCCGTTCATGATCGCTCATTGCAGTGCAGCGATGCTAAACCCTTATCAAATGGGGAATGCCGCTCAATTCACTCATGATCGCTCATTATGACGCAGGGATGTGAAAGCTACATACAGCGGAGCTTGCTGGACGTTGTGTTCTTGATCGCTCATTACCTTGCAGTGATGCAGAACCCTTATATGATGGGACTTGCCGCTCAATTCACTTATGATCGCTCATTATGGCGCAGGGATGTGAAAGCTACATACAGCGGTGCTTGCCGAGGAATGTGTTCTTGATCGCTCATTGCACTACTGGGGTAAGTTCAAATAAAAGGCCATTGCTAATGGCCATCTTAGTGAGAAAGGCTGTGGTGAAATTCTTTGGGATATTGCTCACATAATAAGAAAAGTTTCATGCAGTGATAGCGAGGATATTAAACCATTGATGATCAAAGAATTATTCAGAAATTATATAACATTTCTAATGAGCGATCATAACATTTTACCAGTGATTAAAGCATCCACCTGACGTGTATTACCTGTTGGTAATGTGTGAGTAACTCTGTATAAGCTGTATAAAGCAATTGAGCGATCAAGAATAAACAATTGAGCGATCAAAAGATGCAATTGAGCGATCAAGAGCTGGGAATTGAGCGATCAAAAGATCCAATTGAGCGATCAAAAGATCAAAGCGTGATCTATCCACAAGCCAATTTTATGACTGCTCCTAAATGAGCGATCATAAGAATATGAAGTTAAAAGAGTAGCATTTAACTATAAAACATAGACTTACGTAGAGCGTATGTATCACCGCACTAAATTGAGCGATCAAGAGTTGTATAAACAAATATCAGCGGTTAGGTATGGGTGTAATCATACTAATCACTAAACCTTTATCAACTAAAGAAATCATCTATAAAAAGATCATATTTTTAATAACTTAAATCAAAATAATCTGGATGATCATGATAGGGTTGCTTATTCTTGTTCAACAGTTATGATTAAAGCATCATGAAAAACAGTGATAGAGCACATGCCGATAGAACTCAACGATATCTCACCTGAATTGCTAGAAAAAATTGACCTGAAAAGGCGTTTTACTCTTTTTCTTTTCGACCCAGCTGATGTTGAGTTATTTGATACAATTCAGGACATGAGTTTAGGCTTGAAACAACGCACTATTGCTCAACACCTGATCGCCTTAGCTAAATCACACAGTGGCATAGCCAATAAAGTATTTCAAGAAGGCGTAGAGGCACGTTATGAAATTAAACCTGCAACCCTTCGACGTACTCTGATGGAGCTTAAGAACTTAGGGTTCTTAGTCTTACATGAAGTCACTCATAACGGTCAAAAACGGTCTACTTCAAATATTTACACCTTAGCTAAAAAAGTTGACCTAGCTATAATTGCTGATCGTGACTCCCTAACGGATCGCAATCGTCCCAAAGGCAATAAAAAGTCTAATCGTGAAAGTGTCAAAAATGCTCTTCAGAAGAAATCTCTATCTCAACAGGATGTTGATCTGCGACCTTATCTTCCAAAGGGTATGCCTTATGACAAACAAATCTTACCTACTGAGTACATAGCACTGGCTCCAAACAAGAGGAATGGCAGCCCTAAAGCGCTTGTCCAATTCAAGCATCCAAAAGGTGGTAATTATACGGTTGCTGCAAAAGGGCATGAACAAGTATCGACTAAAGGTGCTATCCAAACCTTAATGGCACTATTGTCGTTAGCTATCGCATATAACGCCCGAGCAATGAAAACTAAGCGGTTTTCGCGTCCGTTCGAAAATACTGAGTGTGCTGCAAAACTAGAAGAGGTTTTGTATCTACGTGGTCTGAGTGACAACGGTCAGACTCGTGATCGCATAAGAGAACAAATTCAAGAATTACGTCACACAGTTTATGAGTGGACCGATCTAGACGGTGTGATTGTAGATGAAGAACTTCAGAAACTGTTCACGCAAAAAGACTTCCAGTTCATTATTGAACTGGAAACCAACTCAAAACTCGCCCCCGTTATCAATGAAAACGGCGTGGAAGTAAAGCCGACACTGTTCTTCTATACGTTTCATCCCAAACTAATCGAAATTCTGGCTAAGAAAGAAGTATTTTTCACTTTACCCAAACAGATTGCAGTTGGTGACCCTCTGTTACTCCTCTTCTACATGTGTCTGCGTGTGAGGCGAGTAGGGTATGAGTCTTTGGATCTATCTTTAATTGCTGAACATATGTTTTTCGATGGGAGTGATAAAAAGCTTCATAATGACATCACAGCTGCGTTGGAAATCTATAAATGCAAACCTGGTGATTTGGTGATGCGCAATGATAAAAAGATTACCAAAGACTACAATTTGTGCGGGTACTATATTTCATTCACAAAGAATCAAGATGGTAACTACGTGGCCGTAATTGACTGTGATGAGAAACAGATGATAGAAGCTACAGGTTCAACCTTCAAGGAAGGCAAAAAGAATGCTCCAACGATAATGAACCCGTTGGTCAACAAGTTTGCGTTAGCAGATGAGATGAAACGTAACGTACTCGTAGATGCACTCCGCGATGACCTATTGTTTAAATATGTAACACATACAACTAGACGTTTCGCGAATTACCGAAAATTTAAATTATTAGAATCTGAATACACAATATCTGCCTATGACGATGAACACCACATAGACCGTATTGCTCACTTAGTTTCAATGGATTTAAATGCCAATAAAGATGTTGCTGTAGAAGCGCTACATAAAGTGCAAGGCCATCTTAAGAAACTCACTTATGGTGAGACAATAATTGAATCCGAACACTTCTACAGCCTGATGAGCCGCTTGGAAACTGGGCATAATATCAAGTTATCAAAAAGTGAATTAATCGACAGTGTAAAGTTATTGAGAGCCAAGAGATTTAACCAGTGGGTTAATGGAGAATTAGATGAGCTTGCCGCTTTCATTTCATCTAAGTTGGCTCAAGTAAGCTAAAGAGACTGAAAATCACATAAAGTCGATATAGTCACTAAGTATGGTTACCTATTAAAAAAAAAGAACCCGATGTGTGTCGGGTTCTTTTTTTTCGTTTAATTGTCGTCTGAAACCACCCAATGGTCAGCCACCAGCCGCGTTATAAAGGCATCGAAGAATTCTTTTTTACCGAATATACCCATTTCATTAAAATCATTGTTGCAGTAGCTACACAGCACCTCAGTTATTGCTTCATTCACTAGATAGTGGATTTCTTGGATACACACATGATAGGAATCTTCGCCATCACCGAACGTTAGAATTACCCCTTTTTGGATCAGCTCAGAAGGCAGTTCCAATTCCTTTTTGTAAGTTGAACCGATGAATTTATAGAAGTCGGGGTGAGCGTGATGAGTGTTCCCTCGCGGAAGTAAGTACAAAGTTACTTTTGTCATGGTAGAAAACCTTTTTCTTATCTCATGTTGATTTCTTTTGTATACATCAATGACCAATTCTATGAAGGAAAATGAAAATCAAAGTGTTGTTCAAGCGTGGAAAGCAAAAATGCCAAGGGTAAAGAGTCTTTTGTGGGTAAAAAAAGGCCCTGCTCCAATGCAGGGCAACTTTTATTATTGTTAAGTCGAAGCCTATCCCCAGGTTATCCGACTTTTCACCACACGTAACTGTCACCACACAGCACGCCAAAGAAGACTGTGACAATCTGCTTAGGTGTGCTGTGTGACGTTTGCTACACGCGGTGAGGGATCAGTGAAAAATACATTTTCAATAAATTCAGTCGAGGACTGGTATGATCAACGGGACATATCACCCGACTAATAAGGGAACTACCGGATAGTGGTAGAGAACTTAGAAGGTTTTGAGAACTGAATTAATTATAATTATGCTAGGCGGATTTGTATAGTTTATATCCAAAGCGGTTGGCGTAACTTTGAACTTGGTGAAGCAGCCGCAGGAAAGGTTGTGGCACAATGATGACACGCTTGTAGCAATATAGTGATTACGTTGTGGTACTACAGCTAAAAAAAACCCCCGTAGAACGGGGGAGTATGTGTGGTGATTTCGTAGTTATGCCTTACTACTTGTAGTTAGTCTGCTCCACTCCCTCCTTGGAGTGACTTTGCAGGGCCATACGAGTAAATACCTCCACACCAATATACGATGCTTCCTATTTACTAACTGCCTGCCTATTAGTTTGGTTTACCAGTTGGCTATACTGAAGGTTCACTTCTTCGATCATCTGTTGACGACTGATTAGGCCCCCAAACTTTTTTTCACCAATATAAAAAGTTGGAGTTCCAGTAAGTTTCAGATCTCTAAAAAGTTTATTATTTTTATTTAAAATAGCACTTACTTGTGACGAATTCGCAGTCTTTTTGATAAGCGTACTGTCTAGCCCCATCAGTTCAGCAAGCTCGTATGCCTTCTGTGGGATGGACTGCTGCATTGAAAGAAGCTCTTTGTGGAATGCTGGATACGCATTGGGAGAGATCTGATTTACAGCAATGGCTATCTTCGCTAATTCAGCCGAATTAGGGCCTAAAATCGACACATCTTTATACACGAATCGGATGCGTTTGTCTTTACCTATTAGGGGAGCCAACTCTGTTGCACCTCTCTTACATACCCCACATGCGTAGTCAAAAAACTCTACGATAGTGATCTCTCCAGCTTCATTAAGAACTGGCGTATCTTCATCATAATACAAAGATTTTGAAAACATTTGTTTATGCTTCATTGTTTGGTATGTCCTCACGGATTCCACTCCTGCGATTAAGAGTTCAGGGTTTGATTGGAACGCTTTCATAAGCATCGAGTTGAATTGTTGTTGTGACATTTCAACTTCAGAAGCTGATGCGGTAGCTGCAGAACCAATTGCCAAAATTGTGAATAAAGTCGTCGCTGTCTTCTTGAACAAAGGTGCCATCATTAGATTCCTCGATTTGAGTGGTCGTAACATAGTGCTCGATGAACAACGTTATGTTTTCAATTAAGAGAACTTTTTTTCGAGATAGATTGAAACGGGGGGAGAAAATTGACGCGATGATCGGGGAAAACCATAATGAGTTTACCCACCCCAGTTATGAAAAAATGTATGGAGCGTTACTATGGACCCGATCAGTAGAATGAATTCCCTCATTACAGAAAGCTTTAATTCTGTAAAAGAATCGCAATCAGAAGTGCTTGAAACATTGGCCACTACAACAAGGAAGGTGTTCAAAGAAATTACTCAAACAACACCGAATTGGAGGCAGAAGCTTTCAGAAATTGCCAATGATGCAACTTGCGCCAATTATGTTGGCCACGTTGTCTCTAACAGACACACTCCAGCAGAGCTACTTCAGTCACAGGCAACTGACGACTTTGTTCTTAACGAATTACAAGTGACAGCGTTCGTGGTTTACGAAATGGTGGAACGAGGTTGCCCTGAGCCGACTCAGCTCAAAGATTTGAATACTGCTATCCAGAACGTAACGCTGAAGTCATTAAACAGTTTCCGCAAGTTACTACGCCGCCATAACTATGATATCGACTATCTTTCAGATCGTGTACAAGAGGCTGCCTTGGAAACGATTCGTGCTGCACGCTGCTATAAGCATACGGGTATAGCGAGCTTTGATACTTACGCGAGCGCTCGCGTTAAGACCGTTGTATCAAGAAAAGAGCTCCACCATACACTGATGGTGAAAGTATCAGACCGGGACATCTCAGGCGCGTATTCAAAAGCAATTGAAATTAATTCCGAGAAAACCAACAACAAGCTGACCCCAGATTCCAGTGCATCATCGTACTTACCCAAACCATTGTACGACTTTGAGCATGGTTCGAACGATAATCGATATGGGGTAGCTAGTGGATGTAGCGACAATGTGGTGTCGAATTTGACGCATCTTAAGTTGAGACAGCACTTGATTGCCCAGTTAAAGACCCTCAATGCGAACGAGAAAATTGTCATCATGAATGAGATGGGATTAGTAGCCGGTACATTGAATCGAAACGACTTGGTTGAATCTCTCGGTTTCTCCTCGTCTCGATATACCCAAGTTAAGACAAGCGCCTTACAAAAGCTAGGCGCACATAAGTCACTTTCTAAGTCATGGGAACGTGCGCTTGCTTAGTTGATGAACTCAATTCCACTCCCATTGGGACTATTGTTTGGCAGAGTATCGTTAGTTTCGGTATTCTGCTTTTTGTTGTCGGTCCTTTGGTATTGATCAGCAATCGGTGACGCAGCTGGTGGTGCGCTTTGCGTGTAATTGAAGGAATCTTTAATTTGAGCGTATTTTCCAATGAAGGTTGTTTTTGCAGAGCCTATAGCTGATTTACGAGCTTTGCTAATAATCAAATGAGCGACCCCAGGTTCATTTTGAGGATCATACATTTCCGGTCGATAAATAAAGCAGATGATATCCGCATCTTGCTCTAGCGAACCTGACTCTCGTAAGTCGGAATTCACTGGGCGTTTATCAGCACGCTTCTCGATATCGCGAGACAATTGGGATAGTGCTACAACAGGTACTTGTAACTCTTTCCCCAACGCTTTGAGCTGTCGTGATATTTCTGAGACTTCTAAGTTTCTATTATCAGTTTTGTATTTTTCACTGGTTAGCAACTGAATGTAGTCCACACCAATACCAGAAATCTTTCCATTATGCTGCCGATAAAAGCGACGTGCGCGACGACACAACTCCTCGACGGTCATTGAACCGTCATCCATCTCAATATTGTAATCACCGGATCTACCTAGCGCAGATGAACAATCAGCCCATTGAGTATCACTCATGCTGGCGTTTCGAATATTACTCAGTGGTACGCTTGCCAAGTTAGATAGCAAATTCTCTCCAATCGATTCTGAGCTCATTTCAAGGGAGAAAAATAAGAATGGTGCATCGTTTTGATGACTTGAGTTTTTGATAACGTTCAGGAGTAAGGTGGTTTTTCCGTGAGATGGACGGCCTGCAAAGATGATGAAATCTGCAGGTCGGAATCCACCAAGTGCTTCAAAGCATGCAAAGCCCGACTTAAATGCATTAAATTCCCCTTTGCTTCTGCGCTCCATGTTGTCCAGCGTTGCAGCAAAGGCATCTTTCAATGAAATTGGGCCTTGCTCATTGTCCTTTTCCACTTCGTCATAAGACTCAACAACAGAATGCATCGAACCTATGATTTCATCGGTCGTCTTGTTTGACGAACATTGTGTTAATAGCTTTTGAAGCTCCACCTGAAGTGTTCGTTTGTTGTTAGTGTCGTTGATTTGCGAAACATAGTCAGAAAGAGCATTTATGTTTGCTGGTTGCGCTAGTGACTCCATGGCAACTGTAGTAATCGCGTCGACTCCCTCTTGCCCATACTCAGCGTATACACGCGCTTTAATCGTGTTTAAATCGATTGATTGTTTATCTTCGTGCAATTTGAAGCAGGTATCGATGAGAACCCGTGTCGCTGTATCACTGACAACGTTAGTTTCTAGGTCGAGTTCGTCAATAACGCCATCATGGGAGAGGATGAGGTTTATCACAGGGTGGTATAAATTAAACTTTAACATGGTAATGCCCATCGGATACTAGGACATAGTTGATACAACTTTTGAGAGTGAATTTAGAGAATTGAGTGGGGGAGGTGGTAGGGAAACCCAAAAAGTTAACAACGGAGTGGGTTCAATCGTAACAATCAAACGATTGGATTTTTGGGTTTCCCAAATTACTAAAGCGAGGCGTCGATGCCTCCCTCATAATCAAATTCGACGGACTCTGTGGGAGAGCTAATCCATGCGTCGATAATGTTATTGCGTCGTGTCGTGTGGTATTTGCCTGACGGAAGTTTTTGCATAAATCCATCGGTGACCTGGTTGATGTCCAACGAGTAGCCCAGCTTCGAAATCTCGCCATGAAGTTTAAACATCACGTTATCCGAGATGTAGTGATAAGCGGTACTGCGCGAGATGTTGGCGTAGGTTCGATAGAGCTCTTCACATGGTTCCATTTTGAATTCATCTTCCAAAAGACTTGAGCTGCATTGAGAAAATAACAAGTTTACTCGTGCATCTAAATAATCGGTGCGGCTGGGTGTGAGCATATACACGGCCAAACACGCAAAGGCGACAATTAAGCACGCAGCGGTTCTGACAGGGACACACTTTGTATTCATTTCCATAACGTTTCCAGTTCCATTCATCAAGACAACCAGTACGAGAAATATGGCATAGACACTGACGTAGAAATGTAATTAGTGGGACGATTTTACCTGTTTACCTCATTTGAAGACGATCCCTCATCATGTGATTGGGTTCGAGTGCCATTGTCAAATAAGAAGCTTAAATGGCTTCGCTAATTCGTAAACCCAAGTGATTAGACGTGTATAACTGACAGTCAGAGTCTAAATCTTCTTAGAGTTGCCGAGGTAGTTAATGAAAAATATGGTTGTGTTGTTGAGTTTGATGACGGTCGCTTCGGTAGCACTCGCTGATAATTCAAATAGTGAAACGACGCTAAAGCTCCCCGCAAATTCAGTTGCTTGCTATGGAACAGTTGCAGGCATGTGTGAATTCCAGCGGGCTCCAATTACTCATGAACAATTGGTTTCAAATATTGCCGGAGAACCAAGCATCGTCACGTCGATACACTACTTTGTTGACCGAGATGACAAGATCATTCTTGAATACACGACGGTGGAGATGGACTACATAAAAAGGATGTCGAAATACATCGGTCTTCGTGCATTGGACATTGGTGGGTATTTTGGATTAGGTGCCGATAAAAATGAGTATTTAACTCAACAGCAATCGATAGTCTCTAAAGAATGCCCAAAGAAGAACGGATGCCAAATTCTTATTGAGTATATTGATGACTTGCGTGATTAAGTGAAAACAAAACATCGATTCATAGAAGGCCGATGAAATGTTTAAAAATATAGAGTTACAAAAGATAGCTGACTGGTGCAATGAACGAGAAATATTACCGAATCGTGTAGTCATTTTGGATGTAAAAGCGGCATGTCGTTCGCTCGGTATTGCCATGGAGCATTCAGTATCAAATGAGGAAATAAAGGAAATTGAATCGTTAATGCTGAAGCAGTAAATACAACATGGATATTGAGGGGAAAATGGTTAGTTCAGAGCAGAATTCAATGGATAAGAAAACGGGCATAACACTAGCGGTTGGTATTCTGACGGTGCCTATTTTGATGCTCAGTATGGTTGTGTACGGCATAGCAACAAGCCCAAATGAATTGGTGCAAAGCAAATCACTTACCGTTGTTACCAAGTTTTCTTTATTCAATAGAACAGTACTACTTCTAAGTGACGACGGTTTTTACAACACGAGTCGCGCTTTCTCGTTCCATTTAGAGCATGGCGACGAACTGACACTAAACCTATACCAGAATAACCGTGAAGAACTTTGCATTGTAGATAAATGTGAATAAAGAGCGTTCGTACAAAGGAGAAAATAGCAAATGACAAATCTTCTATTCATATTTTCAGTTGTGGTAGCGACATTGGCAGTCCAAAAGGCGATTGTTTATTTGCGAACCGAAAAGGAAAAAAAAGCTCAGGAAAAAGCATTAAAGCTATTGAAAGCCTACGGTTACGAGCCTGAATTGTACCTCGCGACTATCGGAACAGACGATCCTGAACTGCGCGATGCTTTAGACCAGTTCGCATTCACTGGTCATGTAATAAAAAATCGTGACGGAGAAATAATCGGGGGGTTAGTTCCTAAAGCAAAATTTGGTTTAACTCCACCTAGCTTGAAGCTAGTTGCTTCAAATGACTAGTGAGGGACAGAGCTATGAACACCCAACTTAAAACAAAACCATGTAAAACAGTAGCGTATCTGTAGTTACATGTAACGTGGGGTTTATAGGAAATGAAAGATAGAAAATTTGGTACAAAAGTTGTCAACGTAACTCAAGAAGTAAGCGATCTGAACGGTCTTAAACAGACTGTGAACATCGATATGTCTGACATTGAAAACTTGTCAAATGAAGAGGTAAACGTGATTACTGGTAATGTTTCTCACAAAATCCAGTTCAAGCAAGAAAACGAGCCGTAGAGGGCAAAACGGTGAAAGAATTTAAATATAAATGGGATGTAACTGTGATTGCAGGGGTGCTAGTGGGGCTTGGTGGTGTAGCGCTAAGAATACATGTCTCGATATTGACGTAGAAGCATACAGACAGAACTTTGGTGAACCAGAAGGATGCTAAGGAGAAAAGGAGTGCTTAATCCATACAAGGTGATCTGCGAACAATTGTATTTCATTGGATATGAACAGCTTTTTCTATCACGCAAGTTTAGGCGAGTTATTGCTAAAACTGAAATGCACCGAGCATGGTTAGCGGGAAATCAAGGAAACATAGGTGTGGCTGAAGGCGTTTTATACAGAGAATGGTTCACTGATCGCAAGCATCATACAAATGCCACTTTCAAGCAGCTATGGCGCTGCATAAGTCGATAACGAGGGGAAAGCAATGCATGTAGCAAAACCAAACTTCGCAGCAACAATTCATTTCACTGTTGGTATCAAGAAAAGTGCAGCTGTCACTAAAGTTGATGAACGTTGGCTAAATTCTCTTGAAGGTTGTGACGTGTTTGAAAATGACCTCATCGATGAAGGCGCAACAGCGGTTCTTGAATGCGTTGGAATTGATTTGGATGAAGAAGGTTCATTTGAAGTTGAAGTGCTTGGAGTTGCGAGATGTGAGGAATCTCCTAACTACGAAATCGTAGAACTTAAACCTGTAGCTGCGTAACAAGCGATTTTGATATTGACGGTCCACTGTGGAAAGAAAATATGTTGAAAGTTTACTTGTTTCCATTGTCAGCGTTCGCGCTATTTACGTTCAGCAAGTTAATTGCTCCTAGTAAAAGTGCAAATAGTTGGTAGTGGGTGTCGTCAGACAAAAAGTAGAAGGAAGAAAGGGAAATGAACATTGAATGGTTAACGCAAGATAAACCCATGTTGGTTGGTTTGTTATGTCCTATTTGCTTTTATTTGGCCGCACCAACAATCACCACAATTACGCCCGTGACAGCTTTTGTAGAGGAGCATTTTGAGGTGGAAACCATAGCGGAGTATTTAGTTCAAACCGAACCTAAGCGTGAACAGTTTATCGAAATACATAATGCTGCATTATTCTCTCTGATAATCCGCTTTAGCTCATCTCGTTTGTTTGATGACTTAGCTGAACTTGATTCAATGAAAATTGATACTGAAAATTGCACAGATTCAGACACTTATCATGAGATAAAACATAGTAAGGGAGCGTATGTTTTTTAAAAAAAAGAACCCCATTGATTGGATATCAAAACCCGTACATAGCTCACTTAATGAAGCTTTAAAATCGGAAGATATACCGCCTTATAGAATAAAAGCCGTAGTTGACCGCTGTGGATTTGCAGCAGGGGCGAACTATGGTGGGTTGTTATTATCGATTGCCCATGACTCACATTTTATTAGTTGTTATCCGATAGGCGGCGCTGAACCTGCGATAACGCTTACAGAAAAAGGCGACTCAGTATTTATATTGGTTAATCATGAATATCGACTAGGACAGCCAGTTGCGAACAAATTCGAAGCCATTGACTTTATAAATATGACGTTAGAGTCCCAATTTGGATCGCAAAATTATAAGCGCTCGGCGTATGGTCCCAGAGATTGGTGTGCAGAAGGCGCATAGAACTTTAGTCCTTACTAGTCCAACACTGAAATCAAATACTAGAGGGAAAAGAATGAACAAGTTATTGGGGTTAATAAATCCTTTTATCGGGTATCGTGCCTACGTCATTGGACCGCTTTTGGTGATACTTGGTGTGCAATTTGCCAATCACAAGCTTCTAGCAATTCTATACGTGATAGCTGGCATGTCGATTATGGTTGCTCGACCATTTATTGAGCTTCAACCAAAAAAGTAGGGAAAAGACGATGGCGAATCAAACAAAGCACAAACCCACAATAGCTGAGATTGAAAGGCTAATTACAGCAGAAGAACACATACTTGTACGTCTTTTTTTAAGTTTGAGAGTGCAAGCAATATCTTTAATTGCGGGTGTACTTCTTGTCGTCGTTTCCAAACTAAATGCATTGGGTGTATTGGATGTTTTTACTGTGACTTGGGGTAGCTTAATTGGGCTTTTTGGTGTGCTCATTGCGATTTATGGGGCTATTGGTCTTGCAAATCGAGACTGGCAGTGGGGTAAGGAGCGAAAACAATGAAGCTGCTAGTGGTAATTGTGATTCTAGTTATCTACACGTTATATGTGCCTAACTTTGTTGACGAAAATCTCGTGCAGCAGTTCCAGCTCAACGAAAAGGACATTCTTTCTATTAAATTTCTTCTCATTGCTTTTGGCGGTATTGCGTTCGCTGCATTTATTCCGAATTTATTAGAATGGTTCAGAAGCACGAGCTTGTTTAAATAAAGATCTGCACCTAATTGTCAAAGGAGGTAATCATGCTCATTGTAAGGTTGGCGTTGCTCGCAGTCATGCTATTTGGTTTTCAGAAAGTGATCGCTTTGTCGGGTTTTGATGATGCGGAGCTAGATGAAAAGTTTGGTCAACTCAGTGGCTTGATGAAGCCCTTTGTAGATAAAGAGTTAATAGATAATAAAGCACATAGTGTTGGTGAGTTTGAATCAGCACAGTATCTTGAAACATCGTTATTAGAACCAGTCTCGACTCAAATAAGTACGAGTAAAGGCGACTTTATGGTGATCGGTGCGGTAAGTGGCCTTAAGGGGCAACGGGTATCAATTACTGGGCTAGAAGACAGTAGGCTAGAGGCAAAGCTTTGTATCGAGTCTGAATGCTTCAAGCTAAGAAATGCGCCTTCGCTAGTCGAAACACCAAAGTAGAATGGTCCTTTCTCGGGTACTTCCCTCATCGAAAACCTCCGCTTAACGAGTGAAGGTTAAAGATGAAGAGAAAAGGTGTATCACCACAGGAACATACTTAGTCAGCACTTATGAACTGACTTTCAATCATTGGCCACGAATAGGAGAATCACTGTGTTTTTCTTGCCAGATATCCATGACACCAAATTAGATACTGTTGCTCTCTCCAACGCGAGTAGATGCAGCATTGTTGCTGAAGTCGCTGGAGAGAAGTATGTCCCAAGAGACTTCCTTAACTTACTTGTGGTTGGTGAGGGGGGCAAAGTTGGCAGCAAAGTAAAAAATACTAACGATTCCTATGACTTGGGTCCCGCTCAGGTGAATACAATCCATTCAGAATACATCTTACGAAACTATCCTAATAAGTCTTGGGTAGATGTTGCCACTGACCCTGATCTCAATATCCGCATCAGTGCCGATATATTCAAAGGATGCCTCACCTACGCTAAGGGTCATGTCTGGGAAGCTGTCGGTTGCTATAACTCAAAGACCGTCAACATCAAAACAAACTACTTGATCAGAACAATGCAAACCTGGGACTACATTCAGAAACGACCCGCCTTGAACTGTTCTAAATATTGGTATCAAGATTAGACATACCTTAGTTTTCAAACCTCGCAAATAGTAGCCCCAATTTCCTTCGCTATTTAGCAAAACCACACAAAAACATGACTAATATGGATTACTCATGTTTATAGGAATTCACTATGTCCATACGTATAAATCGAAAGACACTGACCCTATGTGGTGTACTCGTGTTATCTGGTGCTCTTATCTTAAAGTTCTCTTCTTCTTTTTTCGATAAAACTCACGCCTATGTTGGTCAATGGAACTCTGTATCGTCGGATGGCTCTGCAGAATTTAACGTCGGAGCTGACTACATTGAGGCGTTTGGGAAACGATTACCCGTTGACGTGATTGTTAATGATGACGGCTCTGTTTTGGCTCAGTCTCCAAACCAAAACTTTAGAATAACCAAAACCACCAGCGGTGTTGAGTTAACGGTTACACGTAGGTACATCGAAGAACCGGTCGAGAAGGTTTATGGGCTGACTCTAAAGCAGTAAGCGCTCGTAATGACAGTAACAAATCAAGGATAACTTTTATGAACAATCTAACCCCGGTAACCCCTATCACAATACGTAGCAAGTACTGGCAAAATGTTTTCTCGGTTATGCTCATGTTGACTCTGGGCGTTACGGTTATTGTTGCTGCTTTTGTACTAAATGACCTTGGCACACAACTTGGCATAGAGCGAAATGTATCAGAACTCATTTGGGCAACACCATTGTTGGCTGTATGTTTTGCTTGGTTAGCGTATTTACGATCACAGGAACTAAAAAAAATCATAGAGCTACGTGATAGGGGGGAGAAGCACTATCCTTTGAAAGAAATCACCAAGGAACAATTGGAAATCATGGGTGTGTGGGGAGGAGTGTTTCCTCATATTAAGGACTTTATCGATCGTTGCATCTCTCAAAATGCATTAGTGACAGAAGAGGACTATTTGCTCGCTCGCAAAGATGTTTTAAATCGACTTCATATTACTGAGAGCCATCAAAACTAAATGATAGTGCTCAGGCGTGTATAACTACTGCATTATTGAATCAGAATGAAGCGCGAGAATGCTGGATCTAAAGTACATCAAAGACACATTTAAAGTTCCTGTTTGGCAAGTGTTGTTGCGATTACCTCAATCGTATCTGGACACGAGACAAGTGGTATCCGACTTTTCCTATCTTACGGATAGTGACTGTATGGTTGTCCAAGGGACTGTGACCTCTATTTCTGAATCATACAATCGAACGACCGTCATTAATGGAAGCATTGTTGACTCCCGAAACGTCGCTCAACGTTTTTCTCATTTTGCCAAATTAGACAGTGAATACGGACAAGAATTGGCAAGTCGAATTAATGAGCGTGGTTATTACTTGTGCAAAGTGAAGCAAGTAGGAAACGCGCTGTTTATCAACCACCCGCAGCCATTGAATGAAAAATTCATTGGTAAAATCACTCCGGTTTATAAAGTCAAAAATAAGCAACTCAAAGGTCTGAAGTATGCCGAGGTTCTAGAGCAGCATATTGACGAATTGATACCTTTGACGGCTAGAAAGATACGAGAAGAGTTAGCGAAACTAAACCTAAGCAACGGGAAAATTCGACGGTTATTAGAAGCGCACTCGTTGTGTTTAGAAGATGTTTTGAGATTTGTGCATTTCCCAAATTCATTGGAAGAAAGTGAACAATGCAACGCTATCCTACAAAGAATCGCCGCTACTTTGTTGTTCTCAGAAGTGGAAGGCGAACCAAATTTAACTCACCCATTGCAGCTCGAAAAAGCCGATACATATTTCAACGATGTGGTCCCATTCCAATTGACGGATGAACAATTGGATGCCGTGAGCGGTATCAAAGCCGCGATTAACAATAGAGCACCACGAAGTGTCTTATTCGGAGATGTGGGTACGGGGAAAACCGTCATTGGCGCGATACTGACACGTCATGTTGTTGATGCTGGTGGTTGTGTCGTCATTATGGTTCCCAACCTAATATTAGGAGCCCAAATCTATAAAGAGATCGACAACTGTTGGCCAGATATTGGCATCGAGTTTTTATTGTCTGAGAGTGAGCATGACAACTTCGTAGGTAAAGGCTATCGATGCATCAACGAGATGACGGAAGGCTCCCGTGTCGTGATTGGTACGACGGCCTTGCTCCATCATCACAACGATATGCCCATCGATCTCCTTTGGATCGACGAAGAGCAAAAAATGGGGCTTGAACAAAAAGAATCCACATTAATAACTGAGGGTCGGACTCATCTGTTGTTATCTAGTGCTACGTGCATTCCTAGAACGCAAGCAATGATGAGTTTTGGCATGATCCCATACTTCAAACTGACCAAGTACCACACACCTAGAGAAGTGATTATTACTCGTTACGAGCATACCCAAATCGATGAGGTTATCTGTCGAGTAGAAGAGCGCATCAATCGAGGTGACAAGGTGTTAATTATCAGCACCATGAAGGGTGAATCCAAAGCTCAAGCTGCCACACATCGAGCCAGTGCTGAACAGCTCTTTGATGACTGGAAAGCGATGTATGGTGACATCGTTAAATTGTCCCATGGCGGGTTGTCTAAACAAGACAATGAGACTGCCATAAATGCAATGAAGTCGGGTGAGGGGAAAATATTGATTGCGACCACATTGATTGAGGTTGGGATCACAATACCAAAACTGAACTATGTCGTTGTGCTGAACCCTGAAAATCTTGGTGTGGTTACGCTGCACCAGATCCGAGGCCGCGTAGCGCGGGAAGGAGGTATCGGACATTGCGACCTACTACCTACAACAAAACTCAAAGCGCCATCCATAGACCGACTAGATTTGTTGGTCAATCACTCTGATGGATTCAGCTTGGCCGAGGCAGACTTGCAATTACGTGGTATGGGGGACTTGAAGAACGGCAACAATCAATCAGGAACGTCGAAATGTATTTTGGTCGACCAGCAATTATCACTTGGTCTTCTAACCGATACCTTAGAAAGACTAACTACAGCGGAAAGGTGTCTTACCTAATGACAGGTATAGACAAACAAATAGGCAATCTCAATTGCGGATAAATCATGACTTAGGGATGAGAGGAAGTTCTTATGTACGACGACATTATTTATGGATTTAAACTGATCGCTTTTTTAATTGCTCTGGCGTGTATCTGTAAAGGTTCCAAGGTCAGCGGCGTCAATAACATGCATACATTATACTGTGGCGTTGTTCTGTTCATGGTCATATGGTTTATGACCGGAGTTGAAATGATTACTCCAGGAGATGCGCCATGGGAATACTTGTTAATTTCAGGGAATGAAGATGATTGGTTTAAAGCCCTATTAGGTGGGGCGGTGCTGTTGTGCCTGCCTGTAACGCTTTTAGCCTTTTGTGCGAAAGATATTGAGGGGAGATTAAAAGCAAGGGACAAATCAAACGGGTAACGTTTTTGCAAGAAATGTTCTCATAGTTTGCACAATTCTCGCATATTTGCACGAATAGTCTGCATAAAACAAATGCAAGTTACTGAAACGTAAGACTATGAAGTCTTATGTTGCAAATTTGAAGACAATTGCTGCAGATGATTAAAAGTGATTATTTAGCGTTAGAATTGATATAGGTGGGTATCATGAAATTATTACTCTCAAGTAGCGTTAGCTTTATTCTCGGAGTGACAGGCACGCATTATTTGTCAGATGAGTGCGAACTTTCACATTCTGTTGATACCCTGAATAATGGACCAGTCGTTGAGGTGCCGGTAACTCCAGACTTCATGACTACGACGGCATTGGATGTGACCGATATACCATCGACATTGGAGTATAAACGCGTAGAGACAACACCTACTCACACCCTAATTGGTGACACCCCTGATAAGTCTCGGACGGTAAACTGGTCAAAGCCGTCCGTGGAAAACGAAGAGGAAACTCAAATTTCATGGAATGACATCGAGAGGTTAGCACCACACTTAAGTTACGAGGAAAAGCTAGATTTGGAAACCCTGTCGTATACCGATCCCTCTCTAGCTGTTACACGTTTAGCGAAAGAAGCTCAGTACCCAAATACGGGGGATCCGGAGAAGGACATATTACTCAACGCACTAAGCGGGGTTTCCCCTGTAATCAGTCACTTTATCGTGACACTTGATAGCATGTATATGGATAAATGTGGGACTTCATTAATGGCAGACAGCCTCAATGACATTATGAAAATGAATACTGACCTCTTATTTCAGTATAAGAAAATGAATTACCCAGCTCTAAAGGAGGAGTTCATGAACACAATACCGTGCGATATATACTGAGAAAGCGAACCTCATCTACTCATTACTGCAAATTGAAATCCATTCTTAACTGCAACACATCACCTCTTTCTCCAATCAGAAAGTCAATTAAGCCGTGAAATAAGGCTCACTAATTTAAATTCTGCATATCTAAGTTTGGCAAACTCGTGGGACTAACTAGGAGTGTTGCTATGAAATGGTCAAACAAAATTCACAGAATATTGGGTTTAGGGTTGCTTGCCAGCACTCAAGCAACTGCTGAACCCCCGACGCAAGATTTCCTCAATGCCGACATCAACGTGGTTTCCAGTTATGAAATTGAAACCGACAAGCTGATTATGATGGAGCTGGACACAGGTGAAATGTTATTGGCCACCGGTGATGGAAAATTTCTTATTAAGGGCGGTTCATTGTTCTCAACTGTCCACACCAAATTCGTTAACTCCCCTCAAGAACTTTACGCGGCGTCACATGTCGACTTGAAGAAAATGAAAATCAACCCAGAAGAAGATTTTGCGGGGTTTAACTTAAACCCGTTAGCCAAGGTATTCGGAGGGACACTCTTTATTGCACCAACGGGATGTAAACATTGCGGTGACTTCGTTGAAATCCTTGAGAAACAACACCCAGATAAAAGGTTCCGTATAGCCATCGTGCCAGTCTTTGATGATAAGGAGTATGAAAACACGTTGTTAGCACAATGTTCCGATGATCCGGACAAAGCTCTACGCGCCTTATATGAAGGTACTTGGTCTGAAGCGAAATACCCCCGCCCACCGAATAGCCAATGTAAAGAAGCCATTACCAAAGTGAATTCAACTTACGCGTCTCTCCAAATAATGAGTCCGGGGCGTGTTGGACTTCCTGCGTTTTTTAACAATAAAACATCTTCCATCATTGGGCTACCAACGAGCAAGGCTCAACTCACGTCCATTATCGTAGAAGGAATCGACCTATGATTAAACAATCCATATTTATCTCATTTGCGCTGCTTACTTTAGCCGGTTGTTCTGTCGTAGGCGAAGAAGAGGGTGTGTGTCCAGGCGCGAAAAGTGGTGTAGCGTGTGCGTCCGTCCGAGAAGTTTATGAGCTAACCAATGTCTATAACAATGCTGAAGACTATGCGAAGGCGACAGGTGACGAACGTGTCATGGTCACAGACGAAGATGGCGAAACCATCACAGGGAAAGAATACAAAGAAAAATACGGAACGGACATTGAGGCTGACTCAGCATCAGTGAATGAAACCCAACAACACGCAAACTTTTCTCAAGCTCCAGCGTTAGCTTCACCCGAAGCGGCATATCAGCATTTACTTCTTCCGGCTCCAGAACCCCTAGCCATGCGAAAGCCTGCCGATATTGTTCGTACACTGGTGCGTCCATATACAGACAAAGAAACCTTACAGATCCCTGGTTATGGATTCATCGAAGCAACACAGCGAACTTGGGTCGTCGATAGAAGCGCTAAGACCAATGACTCTCAATACGTCAATTTCCATGTCAGAAAGGAAAGCCAAGAGCAAAACTACGATGTGAATGATGATGGTCAGATTGGCGTCGAGTCACGCAATGCAAGACCGGCTATCAGCGACTCTGAGTTAAGAGAGAATGCCAGAAGTAATGCGAACTCGCTAATCGATCAACTGCGTCAATAAGGGGGCATATATCATGGGTGCGATTTCACGATTTTTTAAGCAATTCGAAAACTCCAAATTTGGCGATCTTCTCCCTGTCTTGGACTACAACCGAAAGCACAAATATTTCGAGCTCGAAGACAGTTACATTGGCTTAATGTACAAGATTGAAACGGTGCCAGCCGTTAACGATGAGTTACAGGAGCTATTAGAACAAATCTATAAGGCCGATTGGCCGGAAGACACGTTTATTCAGGTCTTGTTTTGGGCGAATGATAATTTAAGCCCTTTCACCAATAGCTTTTCTATGTACCACGGAGGTCGACAAACAGGTGAGGCAAACGACAGACTGAATTCGATTTCAAAGGGGCTGATTAACCACTTCCAGCAATCATCACAATCAGGGTTTGGTGATAGCGACTGTCGAGCTCGCATGTTTGATTGTTACTTCGTAGTGAAGGTTCCAATCAAAGGCAACTTTGGCGTGCCTACCAAAAAGGAACTTAAACACTTCAATAATCTACGTACTGATACAGAAGAGTCGTTGAACAAGGTCGGCTTGTTCTGTACCCCGATGGATCAGTGGGGCTGGCTACACTTCATGCAAAGGCTCATGAACAGAAAGGACTCGTCAACTTGGCGCAAAGGAGACGTTAATAAAAACGAAGCCTACATGCCCCGAGATCAAGTTCAGGAGCAGGGCGGTAAAATCGAGTTTACCGATTCGAAGGTCATCATTGATGAGCGGCCTATATCGATGCTTACTCCCAAAGAATACCCAAAAACACTGGGCTTTGGTGACATGCTGAATGTCTTTAGTGATTGGCGATATGGGCATTCTACAGCATGGTCGAACTTCATGATTGTATTGAATGTCCATTACCCTAACTCTAAAAAAGAAGAGGGTAAGATTAAGCGTCGCCGTAAATACATGACAATGCAGGCAAACAACAAATTAGTAAACTGGAATGATACTGTTCGTTGGCAGCGAGCTGACTTTGATGAAGCTTTTACCAAAATTGAGCAAAAGAAGTCGAAGATGGTGAATGCGTATCTTCAGTTTATGATCTTTGGTGATGATGAGGAGCATTTAGAGACGGAGATTGCACGCTTCAAGAAAGTAGCTTCAACCCCTGCAGGATTCGAATTGGAAGAAGACAAGTACATGACTCCACCTATGTTCCTGCATTCATTACCTTTCGCACCAGACCCTGTGACTCGCAAAAGATTAGACCGCTATAACTTAGTACCGTCTGATGTCTGCGCGTTCATGAGCCCGATAATTTCCAGTTCATCTGGCAACTCACCAAGTAAACCTGTGATCCCCTTTGTAACCAGAGACATGTCGATGTTTGGGTTCAATCCTTTTGAAACCGATGGCTCAATGAACGGTATCGTTGTCGCGGAGTCGGGCTCGGGCAAGTCGGTTCTCGTCCAATACATTGTGACGTGCATATTGGGGTCAGGCAAGATGCCAAGCCAGCATCTATGGAACATGATGAATTTACCCAAGTCAGAAATCGATAAGCTGATGAAGACCGCTCAACATATTGCTGAAGCCAAGCGCGATGGTGGTATGGCAATGATTATCGATGTGGGTCGAAGCTACTACCGTTTGTGTGAAGCGTTGAATGGTCAATTTATCAGTTTCGGTCAAGATATGAAGTTCTCACTCAACCCTTTCCCGTCCATTGTTGAGTTCAGTGGTAAGGAAGGGCAGGCTGGTATGATTTTGGAAATGCTGTCGGTGATGGCAGAGCCCAATGGTACGCTCACGACGTTACAGAAGCGTGGTATGACGACCATTTTGAAACTGATGTGGGATAAGCATGGTCGCGACTCAAGTGTCACTATCTTCGCTGATATGTGTTCTGCGAGCTCTCGTAAAGAGCTTAATGACATTGGTGAACAGTTAAAACCATTCCGTGAAGGCGAAATGTTTGGCGATATGTTTACGGTCAATAAGCCGCCCCCAACGCTGGACAACCCATTCATTGTCTGTGAATTAGAAGAGCTGAAGTCGCAACCGGAATTGCAGGTAATTGCCTTAATGCAGATCATCAACCTGTGTTACCAACATTTCTTCTTGGGTGATGCTCAAGCCGGTTCTCAGCGTCGTTCGAAAGCCTTCATTGTGGATGAGTGTTGGGAGTTCCTTCAAGAAAAGCAAGGGTCCACAGGTGCTAACCCAGTATCATCGTTCCTTGAGAGTGCCTTTAGGCGTTTTAGGAAGGTGGATGCTAGTGCTTGGATTATTACCCAATTGTTGAGTGACTTGTATGGTTCATCTGTAGGTAAAGCCATAGCCGCCAACTGTGTATATCGTTGCTTCCTGTATCAGAAATCAGACACGATTAATCAAGTTAAAAATGACAAGCTGGTGGCATTGTCAGACCAAGAATTCGAAATTCTCAAATCGATTAGGACCCGTAAAAATAGGTACTCAGAAATCTTCTTCCAAATTGGTGATGACATCAAAGAGGTTGTGCGTTTTTACGCGCCTCCTGCAATGCTGCTGATGTACTCCACGGACCCGAAAGACAAAATGGAATTAGCGGCTCTGATGGAACGGGGGTACACCCAAGACCAAGCCATCGATAAAATTTTAGAGACGCGTCGGGTCGAGTCATTTGCGACTGACATGGATGACTTGGAAAATGAAGACGAAGAACAAGTCGAAAACGCCGCATAACAATGTCCTTTCTTTGAAAGAAAATAAGTTATGCAAATGATCTCCCAAATAGGCAAGCAGGCTCCAAAACCTGCTTGTCAATTTAAAGTCCAAATTACCTTCCTTGTTTGAAAAACTTATTTCTACCGCTCCTTACAATGAAAATCACACCCCAACAATGGTCACTATGCAATGAAAATTCTAACTATGGTTTTAAGCACTTTGGTCTTCATGAGTTCAGCTATGGCTAACACCAGTGACGACATAATCAGTCGTTACAAAGAAGCGTGTGGAACGGAGTGTGGGGACACCATCGCCTATTTGTCACGCTATGCTTCCGCCCAATGTAACATTCCTTATGATTCAGTCGTAGAAACGTCTGTGGAGCTTACTGGGCTTCAATTTGTGGCGATCTCCATTGCAGTCCAACACCCACTTGCCCACTCATTGCAAAATTATGCTTTGAAGAGTCTTGATTGTTCGGACTTACATAAGTGGTCTAAGTCCATCGAAGACTACTCGTTCGTGCTAGAGGCAAACAACGGACTCCAAGGCTCCAATGTCTCAAGTAGTAATTAGAATGAGTGAGGTTATGGATGTTGAGTACTAACCAATGTAATGAAAAATCAGGCAACAACGTGAAGGTGACATGGCTTCTGGTGTGTGGACTTGTGGCCTTAATCACTATTGTTACCGTGATGATGTGGATAACGAGAGCGAATCGATTCAGTGATTACACGATGATGGAAAAATCATCACGCGAGTATATTTTAAACCTGTATGCAATGGACAACTCAACAATAGATTCAAAGGCGATTCAGTGGCCTGATTTTGCTGTCGCTCATGGTGGGGTGCAGTCTGTGAATTTGGTAACAAAAGTTTGTAAGTCTGAGGCGTCCAATGCCACATGCTTTTTTGCGTATCAAACTTCCTTTAAAGACCAAAGCCATACCATGACATATGGAGTCAGGGCGACAAATGATGACAGTGAACCGCTGAATATTGAATTGCTCAATGCAACTGGGGGGCGGTTGTTGCTTTCCATGCCAGATCCCTTTGTGAATAGCCCTGTGGTGGAGGTATTGGAATGAAAACGCTACATTTTCTTGTTGGATACATCTCTCTTCAATTTGGGATAATTGTTTTTTTGACAAACCCATTGAATAGCATGTCACTCACAATAATTTGCTTTTTACTGGTGGCGGTATGCTACTGTCTTGTCTCTCCGTTCATCAAAGGCCGTCTACAAGAACTCGAACATTTTGATAAATTTGCCACTGAGATTTATCAGTCAAATCGACGTCATCCATTGTCTGAAAAGTTTGGAGCGGAAGTATCTAAACACCTGTCTAAAAATGCACAATCTTCTTCTGATAAAAAGAAAGACATCGGCGCATATGTAGCCACGGACTTATACTTTGATCCGCCCCAGCAGTTTTGGACACTGAGTTAAGTGAGTACAATCACTAACGAGGTGAACAATGACAACTAAGAAAACTAGAATTAAACATTCCCCTGAATTTAAAGCAGAAGCCCTGAAGTTAGCAGATAAAGTGGGAGTAGCTGCGACAGCAAGACAGCTTTCTTTACATGAATCTCAAATCTACGGGTGGCGAAAGAACTCGAAGAAAGACACCAGTACTAGTCAGCGAGAGCAAGAACTAGC